>JBDTOS010000020.1:0-17944 GCA_039933095.1 Dokdonella sp. | reverse complement strand
GACTATCTGGTCGGATTCAACCTCTCGCCGGTGTTGTGGCGCAAGGTACAGCGTGGCCTGTCGGCCGGACGCGTGCAATCGCCGGCCCTGCGCATGATTGCCGAGCGCGAGGAAGAAATCGAAGCGTTCATTGCGCGCGAATACTGGACGATCGAAGCCGATCTGGCCCATACCGATCAGGCATTCAAGGCGCGCCTGCTGCGCCTCAATGGAAAGAAGTTCGAGCAGTTCGATCTGACCAATGTCGCCGATGCCGAAGCGGCACGTTCTGCGCTGGAAAAAGCCGCCGCCGGTCGTCTCGTCGTCAGCGATATCCAATCGAAGGAACGCAAGCGCCGCCCTGCGCCACCGTTCACGACATCGACCTTGCAACAGGAAGCGGCACGCAAGCTCGGTTTTGCGACCAGCCGAACGATGCGCGTCGCGCAGGGTTTATACGAGGGAGTCGCGCTCGGCAATGAAGGGGTGACCGGCCTGATCACCTACATGCGTACCGATTCGACGAGCATTTCGGGTGACGCCATGGACGAGATCCGACGTGTGATCACCAGCGATTTCGGCAAGGATTATCTGCCCGAACATGCGATGGTCTACAAGACCAAGTCGAAGAACGCGCAGGAAGCGCATGAGGCGATTCGCCCGACATCAGCCTTGTATCGGCCGAAGGATGTCGAGCGTTTTCTCAACGACGACCAGCGCCGGCTGTACGAGTTGATCTGGAAGCGCACGATCGCCTGCCAGGTCGAGGCGGCGACGTTGAACACGGTAACAATCGACTTGGCCTGCGGCCCCGAATCGGCGTTTCGCGCGAGCGGAACCACGGTCGTGTTTCCCGGATTTCTCGCCGTTTATGAGGAAGGCCGCGATAGCAAATCCGCCGAAGACGAAGACGAGGCACGCAAACTGCCGGCGATGAAAATCGGCGAAGCGGTGCCGCTGGCCGACATCCTTGCCGAACAGCATTTCACCGAGCCGCCGCCGCGCTATTCGGAAGCCAGCCTGGTCAAGACCCTGGAGGAATATGGCATCGGCCGGCCGTCGACCTATTCCAGCATCATCCAGACCCTGCTCGCGCGCGAGTACGTGACCCTGGACAGCCGCCGTTTCCGTCCCACCGATGTCGGCCGTGCGGTCGGAAAATTCCTTTCCGGACACTTCACCCAATACGTCGACTACGATTTCACCGCCAAGCTCGAGGACGAACTCGATGCGGTCAGCCGTGGCGAGGAAGACTGGATTCCCTTGCTGCGCAAGTTCTGGACACCGTTCAAGGCCCTGGTCGACGACAAGACCGAAAGCGTCGATAAATCGGAAGCGACCGGTGCACGCGAACTCGGCATCGATCCGGCCAGCGGTCGCCCGGTTTCGGTGCGCCTCGGTCGCTATGGGCCCTATGCGCAAATCGGTACCAAGGACGACGAGGACAAACCGAAGTTCGCCAGCCTGCGCGCCGGCCAGAGCATGCACACGATTGCGTTGCCCGATGCGCTTGAACTGTTCAAATTGCCGCGTGACCTCGGCGAACATGACGGCGAGCCGCTCAGCATCGGCATCGGTCGCTTCGGTCCGTTCGTCAAGCACGGCAGCACCTATGCGTCGCTGAGCAAGGACGACGATCCGTACACGGTCGATCGCGAACGCGCCGTGCAGCTGATCCGTGAAAAAGCCGAAGCCGCCGCCAACCGCATCATCAAGCAGTTCGACAACGGCGTGCAGGTGCTCAACGGACGCTACGGCCCGTACATCACCGACGGCGAAAAGAACGCGCGCATTCCGAAGGGTCAGGAACCGTCCGAGCTGACGTTCGCCGAGTGCACGGAGCTGCTTGCTGCGGCACCGATCAAGCCGAAGCGCGGCTTCAAGCGCGGCCCCAAGGCCAAGGAAGGCGTCGGTGGTGCGTCGGCCAAAGCCGCAAGCAAGGCGGCCGCAGCGAAAACCGCCACAAAGGCACCCGCGAAGAAAGCGGCGAAAAAGAAACCAGCCGCCAAAAAAGCCGCAGCCAAGAAAGCCGCAGCAAAGCCAAAGGTTGCACCAGCGAGCGAATAATTGGCGTACTGCGCGAAGTCATCATGTCCGAGCAGATTGCCCTCGCCGTCGCCGCTCTGCGCGATGGCTGGATCATCGCCTATCCAACCGAATCGGTTTTCGGGCTCGGCTGCGATCCACACAGTCGCGCTGCGTGCGAACGCTTGTTTGCCCTCAAGCTGCGACCCGCGGGGCAGGGCGTATTACTGATTGCCAGCGAATTCGAGCAAGTCGAGCCATATATCGGCAGCGCCTCCGACGCTGCGCTGGCGCGCGCCCACGCCACTTGGCCCGGACCTCAGACATGGGTATTTCCACGCAGTGATCGCGTTCCCGCGTGGATTGCCGGCGCACACACCGGCATCGCGTTGCGTGTCACTGCACATCCAGTAGCGGCCGAGCTTTGCCATGCGTTTGGCGGCGCGCTGGTATCGACCAGCGCGAATCGCCACGGCCAGGCGCCGTTGCGCGATGCGGTCGCAGTTCGCGCCACATTCGGCGATGATGTCGCCGTCGTTGTCGACGGATCGCTAGGGGGGCTTGAGCGACCGACGCCAATCGGCGACGCTATGACCGGGGAATTGTTGCGCCGATAGGGCTTGGGAGGAAGTTTGGCGGTCGTATTCGAATCTGTTCAAGTTGAACTGGACGGTGGCGTTGCTGCTGCGGCGCTGCCGTTGCTCGGTCACGCTGATCCACAGCGTAGGTTCGCATGGCGCGATGGTCAGTCGATCAGCGTGGCCGCGTTCCTCGCGCATGTGGATGCGGTTGCCAATCGGCTGCCGACGAGCCGGCATGCCGTCAATCTCTGCGAGGATCGCTACGCGTTTCTGGTGGCGTTCTGCGCTTGCGCGTTGCGCGGCCAGACCAGTCTCTTGCCGCCCTCGCGCGCACCACAACAGGTCGTCGAAGTGCTCGCGACACATGCCGATTGCTATGCCCTGAGCGAGGCCACACCGTGTCAATCGCCGCCCGGCTTGCTGGTGTTGCCTGAGTTGAATCAGCCAGCGCAAGCATTGAGCGACGCGCCGCCGCTGGCAAGCATCGCAGCCGAACACGTCATGGCGATCGGTTTCACGTCGGGCAGCACCGGTCAGCCGAAAGCGAACTTCAAGACCTGGGATAACTTCACGATCGGAGGTCGTCTCAACGCCGGTCTGCTCGTTCGCGAGATCGGCCTGAAATCGGACGAGATTGCGCATGTAGTTGCCACTGTTCCGGCCCAGCATATGTACGGCATGGAGTTATCCGTGTTGCTGCCGCTCATCGGGCCGTTCTCGGTGCACGCCGGCCGGCCGTTCTTCCCGTCCGACATAGCAGGCGCGCTGGCGGAACTGCCGGCACCGCGCGTACTCGTCACGACCCCCGTGCACCTGCGCACCCTGTTGCGCGATGCCACAGAGTTGCCACCGATTGCTGCAATCGTGTCGGCAACTGCGCCGCTCGATCAGGCGACAGCGATCGCGGCCGAGCAAAGATTTGGCGCGCCGGTCATCGAGATGTTCGGTTCGACCGAAACCTGCGTCATCGCTCATCGACGCACCGCACAGGTCGAGGAATGGCAGTTGTACGACGGCGTCGAACTGCATCCGCAGCCGGATGGTACGCAGGTCACGGCCGCTCATTTGAACAGCCCGGTGTTGTTGCAGGATGTCGTCGAGCTGTTGCCGGGCCGACGTTTTCGCCTGTGCGGTCGCAATGCCGACCTGCTTGAGATCGCCGGCAAACGCGCGTCGCTCGCTGACTTGACCCGCCGTGTCCTCAGCCTGCGCGGCGTGCACGATGCGATCGTGCTGCAAACCGAATGTGCTGACGGCAGCGGCGTGCAACGCATCGCCGCACTCGTCGTCGCCCCTGGGCGTTGCGAGATCGAACTGCTCAATGAATTGCGCACGATGATCGATCCGGTCTTCCTACCGCGCCCACTGCGTCGCGTCACCGCACTCCCGCGCAACGAGACAGGGAAATTGCCGCGAGCAGCGTTGTTGTCCGCGCTGCATCAAATCTGAAAGTAGAAGCCCAGCAGGTTGCGTCCGACGTTCGCGGCGCAGTGCGAAGAAACTCAGGGGCCAGAAAATAAATTGCCCCGAGGGCCAGGGGGAACCCTCGGGGCGAGAAGACCGGCTTGGGGAGGAGTCGGTCTCCAGTGGCTCGTCCAGGGAGGTGAACGAGCCGGGGGGTGCCGTTGCGTGCACCCGATGAGTAAGACGGATCAAGACGCGGAAAGTTTCGCGGTTCCCGGGTCGGATTTATCGTCCGTTCAGCCTCCCGGCGCGGTCTGATTCGTCAGCCCTTGGGTGGTGCTATCGGTGCCGATTGCCGGCGCTGTAGCGCCAAGCCCTTGAGTACATTGAGCGCTTCGTTCAAGGCATAGTCCTGCTGAGCCTGCGCGGGTCCGGCGACGCTGGCTGGCTCCCCGATCGGCGCATCTTCGTCGGTACCCTTGAGATGATTGCGCAGGTCGCGCTCGCTGTAGCGCAGCACGTTGCTGTCATCGCGGCGAGTCAGCTGGTAATCGCTCAGGGCGATGTCCGGCACAATGCCCTGCGCTTGAATCGAAACGCCACTCGGCGTGAAATAGCGAGCTGTGGTCAGCTTGACTGCGTGATCGGCGTCGATCGGCAGGATCGTCTGCACCGAGCCCTTGCCGAAAGTACGCCGGCCCATGATGACGGCGCGATGATTGTCCTTGAGTGCGCCGGCTACAATTTCGGCGGCCGAAGCGGTACCGTTGTCGACCAGCACCACCATCGGTGCATGTTCGGAAAGATCGCCCGGCGTTGCATTGAAGCTGAGATCGGCCTCGCGCAGGCGACCGCGCGTGGTCACGATGGTGCCGCTATCGAGAAACGTGTCGCTGACATCGACAGCTGCCGACACCAATCCACCCGGGTTGCTGCGCAGATCGAGCACAAGCCCAGTGAAACGACTGTTGCTTTCCTTGAGCAGACGCATAGTCTCGGCGCGCAGGTCGCCGCCGGTTTCGCCCTGAAATCCCGCGATGCGCAGATACGCGTAGCCCGGCTCGATCATGCGGCCACGCACGCTGGCGATGCGAATCACCTCGCGCTTCAGGGTCAAATCGACAATCGTGCTGCTACCTTCGTGGACGATGCCGAGCACGATCTCGCTGCCGGGCTTGCCGCGCAGACGATCAATCGCGCCGTCGAGGTCGTCTGATTGCACCGGCTTGCCATCAATGCGTACGATCGTGTCGCCGGCCTTGATCCCGGCGCGCGTGGCCGGCGTGTCATCGATCGGCGAGATCACGCGCAGCGCGCCATCCACTGCGAACACCTCGATGCCGAGGCCGGAATAGTTGCCGGAAGTTTCTTCCGTCAACGTCTCCATCTGTTTGCGATCCAGATAATCGCTGTGCGGATCGAGCCCGCTCAACATGCCGCGAATCGCCGCCTGCAACAGACGCGTGTCGGAAACGTCTTCGACGTAGCCCTGCTTGACCAGACTGTAGACCGCCGTAAAGGCGCGGATGTCGTCGAGACTGACGCTTGCCGGTTTCGCTGCGGCAGCTGGTGCTGGAGCGGCGGGTGATTCACTCGGATCCGGTGCCGCCGGCGTTTTCGCCGCGTCGCGCGATGGTTCTGAAGGTGGCGGATCTGCCCATACCGCAGTTGAGACGAACGCTAGGAGCAGGCAGAGCAAAATTGGCAAACGCATTGGAGGAACCTCGATCAGGGATGACGCGATGGTAGCGTTTCAAATCGCGCGCGTCTGTGAAACCAAAACGCCGCACAAGTTGCAATGTGCACCGAGAATCAGCGCGTCTTGGCGAGCCATCCGCGCGGGTCGAGCGCTTCGCTCTTGTGGCGCAACTCGAAGTACACACTGGATTCCTTCTGACCGCCACTGGCACCGCTGCCGGCGATGATTTCGCCCGGAACCACCCAATCGCCGACTTCCTTCGACAGTGTTTCGTTGTAGCCATACAGACTCAGGTAGTTATCGCCGTGGTCGACAATGACCAGCAAACCATAACCCTTGAACCAGTCGGCAAACACGACGCGACCGCGCGCGACGGCATGGACCGGCGTGCCGCTGTTCGCGGCGATGCGCATGCCGCTGCTCTTGCGCCCGGATTCGTCGCTGCTGCCAAACGCCGTCAGCACGCGACCCTTAGCCGGCCATGCAAGCTGTCCTCGCTGACTCTGGAATGACGCCGCTCCGCTCGGTTGGCGGGGAATATCGGCGAAGACGTCGCGCAAACGTTCGAGCAACTCGATCATGTCCTTCTCGTCCTTGCCCAGCGCTGCCAGCCGCGCGCCCTGGTCCTTCAATTGGACGTCCAAATCGTCGAGCAGTTTTATTCGTCCAGCGCGCTCGTCGGCTAGCGCGCGATTGTCCTCGGCCTGCGCCTGCCGCGTTTTTTCAAGTTCGGCCGACTGCGCCGCAATGATCTGCTGAACGTCAGCCAGCTGTTTCAGATCGCCCAGCAAACCGTGAATCTTCTCGACCCGCGCCTGCTGAAAATAGCGGTGATAAGCGAGCACGCGGGCGATCCGGGCGACATCGTCCTGTTGCAGCAGCAACTTCAGTTCCTCGTTGCGACCGAGGGCATAGGCGGAGCGAAGCAATGCTGCGAGCGCCTCGCGCTGACTCGCCAGCTTGGTTTCCAGAGTTTTTTTCTGGTCGTCGAGGCGGGCGAGTTCGGCTTGCTGGTCGTCGAGCCGGCGCCCGGTGGCGGCAACGGCAAGCGCGCTCGCGGCGATGGCCTGGTCCTTTTCGCGCAGCGTGCGCGTCGCATCATCGCGCTCGCCGCGAGTTGTCCGCTGCTGGTCGACCAGCGCCTTGATCTGCGCACGCACCTGATCGAGTTTTTGCTTTGCCTGCTTTTCCTGCGATTGCCGCTCCGGATCGGGTGTCTGCGCGACGGCGAACGCGCACGCCAGCGTCAGGATCGCAACGAACCCATGGCGAGCAATCATCCGACGCTGAAATCGACCAGGCTGTGCCCGCTCATCTCATCTGGCTTCGGTAAATCCATCAGGGCAAGAACGGTCGGTGCCAGATCGCGCAGCGCACCGTGATGCAGGCACGCTTTGCGGCCGACATACACCAAGGGCACCGGACCGACTGTGTGCTGGGTATGCGGCTGGCCATCGTCGGCAACCATCTGTTCGATGTTGCCGTGATCGGCGCTGATCAGCATTTCGCCACCGCCAGCAGTGATTGCTACGGTCAGTTTTCCGAGCGCGACATCGACCGCTTCAGCGGCTTTGATGGCCGAGGATTCGATTCCGGTGTGACCGACCATATCGGCATTGGCGACATTGCAGACGATGAAATCGAACGCCTGCGATTCGATTGCGGCGACGAGTTTCTCGGTCAGCTCCGGGCAACTCATTTCCGGCTGCAAGTCATAGGTCGCAACCTTTGGACTCGGCACCAGAACACGTTGCTCGCCGGGAAATGGCTCCTCGCGGCCGCCGGAAAAAAAGAACGTCACATGCGCGTATTTTTCCGTTTCGGCAATGCGCAGCTGGGTCAATCCGAGGCCCGACAGATATTCGCCCAACGTGTTGTGCATCGATTCGGGCGGATAGGCAATCGCGGTTGCAGCAAGATCGGTCGAGTATTCGGTCAAGGTAACGAACGCGCTGAGCTGCACGCGGTGCTGGCGCGTGAATCCGGAAAAACCGGGATCGATCAGTGCCTGGCTCAACTGGCGCGCACGATCAGCTCGGAAGTTCATGAACACGATCGCGTCGCCGTCGCGCATCGCGGTGCCGGCGCCGATTACGGTCGGCTTGACGAACTCGTCGTTCTCGCCGCGAACGTAGGCAGCATGCAACGCGTCGATTGCATGATCGGCCTGGAATGAGGCTTTCGCATCGACGATTGCATCGTAGGCAAGTTGCACACGATCCCAGCGCTGGTCGCGATCCATTGCGTAATAGCGGCCGCTGACCGTCGCGATTTGTGCATTGCCAAGCTCGCGGCAGCGCGCAGCGAGTTCCTGCAGGCTGGTCTCGGCGCTACGCGGTGGCGTGTCACGACCATCGAGAAATGCATGCACGGCGACGTTGCCTACGCCTTCACGTTGCGCAAGCTCAAGCATCGCAAAGATGTGCCGCGCATGGCTGTGCACGCCGCCGGGGGACAACAACCCAAACACGTGCAGCTTACCGTTGTGCTGTTTCGCGGCGGCGCAAGCACCTACCAGCGCGCTATTGGAAAAAAAACTGGCGTCGGCGATTGCCGCATCGATCTGGGTCAGATCCTGATAGACAATGCGCCCCGAGCCGATATTCATGTGTCCGACTTCGGAATTACCCATCTGACCGTGCGGCAATCCGACAAATTCGCCGTGCGTATCGACCAGGGTGTGCGGATATTCTGCAAGCAGACGTCGCCAATTCGGCAGGTTCGCCAGCGCGATCGGGTTATGTGCGGTTTCGTTGCGATGGCCCCAGCCATCGAGTATCAGCAACAGAACGGGTTTGGGTCGGGACACCGGCGCGCTCGTCAATCAAGGCAGGCTCACATGGTAACGGATGCGCGACTGCGCCCGGGTCGACCGCGCCCTTCTCATGCCCGCGCCCAGCGGGTTTCCGTCGAGAGAATGCAGCGGCGTCGCAATTGCCGTAAACCCTTAATAACCATGCTTACACAGGAATTTTCCAAGTCCCTTAAACTTTCGCGACTTCCGGTGCATCGAACTGCCCCGCTTGCAATGAATTTTCCGCTCTGGAGTAAACCCATGAAAAACCTGTCCGTCTGCGTTGCATCCGTGTTCCTGCTGACGTCTGCGGGGGCATTCGCCTCCGACGATATCAGCAAGATCAACGGCTCGATCCGCATTGAAACGAACCGGACCGCCGGCGATCTGGATACGGTCAACGGCTCGATCCATCTTGGCGATGGCGCGCATGCCGACAAGGTCGGCACGGTCAACGGCTCGATCGAAATCGGCGACAACGTCACCGCGCACTCGCTCGGCACCGTCAATGGTGCGATCGAGGTCGGCAAGGCGTCGCGCGTCGAAAGGGATGTCGAAACGGTCAATGGTCGCATCACGCTTTACGGCGGCGCCGATGTCGGCGGCAGCCTGACCACGGTCAACGGCGACATTCGCCTCGAAACCGCGCATGCCGGCGGCGGCATAAAAACTGTTGGCGGCGATATCTCGGTCGGAGCCGATTCGCACGTTGAAGGCGGCATCCTGATCGAGAAGCCGAACAGCAGCTGGTTCCGACGCACGCCGCGCACGCCGCGCGTCGTGATCGGTCCCCGCGCAGTCGTCACCGGAACCCTGGAATTTCGCCGCGAGGTGGAGCTTTTCGTCAGCGACAGCGCCAAGATCGGCAATGTCGTGGGTGCCACGGCGACGACGTTCAGCGGTGAGCGCCCGCCGAACTGATGGGTCGAATTGGTTGCAGCATGCGCGGATGTCGCGTCCGCGCCGATTTGGGTCGCGCTGATTTGAAGAAGACCGGTTTGCAGCGGGGAGTCTAAAACCCGTCTACGCCAATGGCGTGCAGACCGGCGGCGATGCGTTGCAATTCGGTGTCGTGAAAAAAAGCGGCCAGCTTGAGCGATGCGGTGGGTCCGACACCTGCATTGCTCCGCCACGCGTCATTGGAAAGCTGTGTCAGCTGCTTCCAATCGGAGAGTGCCGCACTTCCCGATGGCGGCATTCCAAGCGCGCGCAACCAATCAGCGAAAGGTCTCCGCCGCGCATTGGTGAATTGCTCAACGAGGCGCTGCGCGCGATGCAATCCGATGCGGGGAATCGCAATCAGTTCCGCTTCCGACACGGTCAACCAATCGGTCAGACCGGTAACCAACCCCGCATCGATCAAGGCTTGCCACGTCGCAGGACCGATGCCGGACAGGTGCAATCCATCACGACCTGCAAGCCGGTGCAAGCGGGCAAGGAATTGTTGTTCGCAACCGGTCGCGACCCGCAAGCAGCTGAGCGCGGAATAGTTGACGGCTGATGGCACCGTTACATCGACGCGGACAGGAGTTCGCCACACGACCGACTCCAGACGCGGAATCGTCAATCCGGCCAATGCAATCGAGACGTGGTCACCGGGTCGCGCATCGATCGCCTTCCAGCGCGCGAGCGATCCCACGCTCACGCGACGAACGATGCGATCGTCGAGTGGCACCGGTTCCAGATTCAGCACCGGCGTGATACGCCCACTGCGCCCGATCGTGAAGTCGATTGAACGCACTTCCGCGAGCGCCTGTGCAAACGGATATTTCCATGCGACCGCCCAATCGGGAGGCGTCGCGGTCCATGATGCGGCTGGCGGTCGATGTCCCTGCCGGATCACCACGCCATCGCTCGCGTACGGTAATGCGCTGCGGTACCAAACGTCACGCCAGCTTGCGACATCGTCGATGCGGGTGACAGCGTGCGTCGCATCGACAGCATCGGCAAATCCCCACGCGCGCAGACCGGCGAGGCGCGCCGGCATGTCGGGCGGACCATCCGGCCAATCCCAGACAAACAAGCCGATCTTTTGCGCCGTTGAATCATCGAGATTGGCGCGTGCTAAAGCGCCTGCAACCTTCGAACGTGCATTGACGCTGCCGTCCTCGCTTTGCACGTGGCCCGGAACGCGCCAGTACAGCTCGCCTTGCAGCACGACGCGCGCAAGAGCATTCGCGAGAGTATCGGGAATCGCGCCGATCTTCCGCGCCTGCGTGCTCCAGTCCTCGCCGAGCGTGCCGTTGCCGCGACTGACAACAAGCTGTAATCGACCGGCGACATACAACAGCGAGACGGCCACGCCATCGATCTTCGGCTGTACCCAGAGATCTACATTCCCGTGTGTCTGGATCCAATCCGCAACAGCATCACGATCGGCGAGTTTGGCTAGTCCGGTCTGTGCGACCGGATGGCGAACACTCCCGCGTGCACTGGCTAGAGGATTTGCGCGAGCTTGAGCGTGATCAGGAAAACATCCTCGCCACACCTGCAAGCGGCTGCGTGCCTGATCGTAGATTTCGTCGGCCACCGGTGATACGCCGTCGCGGTGATAGGCGATGTCCCAAGCCTGCAATTGACTATCGAGCGCGCGCAGTTCGGCGTCGGCTCGTTCGGATGCCCAGTCAGGGCATGCGGCTGCGAGTGCTGATGCGCTCGTTGCAAGTGAACTGGCGACGGCAATGATCACCGCGATGCGCAACAGCAAGATGATGGAACGCATGATTCAATCCGGCGCAGTCGAGAAGCAGTCAGATTGCAATGCGCGGCGACAGCGCGCGAGCGGCGATGGCCGCTTCATGCTGTAGGAAATCGCCGTGATCGATACGGACTACAGCGGCGCAAACAACTCGTCGAGATCGGTTTGGTCGAAGCTCAGGCTCTGGCTGCTGCCGCCATCGAGCACCGCAGCAGCGAGGTCTGCCTTGCGTTGTTGCAGGGCAAGGATTTTTTCCTCGACGGTGCCGGTACAGATCAGTTTGTAGACGAACACAGGTTTGTCTTGGCCGATACGGTGAGCGCGATCGGTCGCCTGTGCTTCGACGGCCGGATTCCACCACGGGTCGTAGTGAATCACGGTGTCGGCGGCGGTCAGATTCAAGCCGACGCCACCTGCTTTGAGGCTGATCAGGAATAGAGGCATCTTGCCGGCCTGAAACTTGCGCACCAATGCCGCGCGTTGCACGCCCGGAGTCTGGCCAGTCAGCGTCTGGTAGATCTGCTTGCGCGCATCAAGCGCCTTGCCGATCAGCGCGAGCATTTCGGCAAACTGACTGAAGATCAGGACATTGCGGCCCTCATCGACGAGGCTGTCGGTCAGTTCCAGCAGCAGGTCGAGCTTGGCCGATTGCTGTACTTCGCGCGCACTGTCGAGCTTGACCAGGCGCGGATCGCAACACACCTGACGCAACTTGAGTAGCGCATCAAGCACGATGATGCCGCTCTGCGCGAGGCCGCGTTTTTTTACCTCACCCATGATACGTTCGTGCTGAGCGAGGCGTAGGGTTTCATACAGTTCGCGTTGATCACCTTCGAGTTCGATGCCGCGCTCGATGAAGGTCTTCGGAGGTAGATCGGCGAGGACGTCCTGTTTGCGTCGACGCAGCAAGAATGGAGCAATTCGACGACCCAAACGCTCGCGGCGCTCGCTGTCACCGTGCTTCTCGATCGGTGTGCGATAAAACTTTGTGAATTGTTTTTCGCTGCCGAGCAAGCCGGGCTCAACCGCATCGAACTGCGCCCACAATTCGCCGAGGTGATTTTCCAGCGGTGTACCGGTCATCGCGAGGCGACGTCGCGCCGGAATTTCGCGCACGATTTTCGCGGCCTGACTTTTCGCATTCTTGATTGCCTGCGCTTCGTCGAACACCAGCAACGCATACTCGTGTGCGATCAGCTCGTCACGATCGCGTAGCAGCAGCGGATAGGTCGTGATGACCAGATCGTGCTGCGGAATCGCATCATGCAGACCCGCTCGCGCCGGCCCATGCACAACCAGCACCGACAGATCGGGCGTGAAGCGTTGCGCTTCGTCGCGCCAGTTCGCTACCAGGCTGGTCGGAACGATAATCAGTGCCGGCTGTGCGAGGCGGCCACGTTTTTTCTCGGCGAGCAAATGGGCCAGCACCTGCACGGTCTTGCCGAGTCCCATGTCATCGGCGAGGATGCCGCCCAAGCCGACCTCGGCGAGAAAATCCAGCCAAGCCAGACCGTCGCGTTGATACGGGCGCAACATTGCCGTGAAACCGGACGGTTCGATGGCCGTTTCGCGCGGCGCGTGCAACGCCTCGGCCATCTCGCGCAAGCGTTCGCCGCCGTGCCACGGCAAGGCGAGTTCCTCGACCACGCCTGCTTGCGCGCGTCGCAATCGCAACACGCCCGATTCGGCATCGCGCGCGCTGCCCTGCAACCATTCGAGCAACGGTGCCAACAGGCTGCGCAAGCGCGCGAGCGGCAAGGCAACACGCCGACGGTCATCAACGGCAACCAGCCACATCGCGTCGTCTGCTTCACCACGGCGTGGTTCCAGCGGGAAGGTCGGGTCCTCGAATACGCGGCGCAGAATCGGCAGCAGATCGACGCGCTCTCCTGCGATATCGATGCCGAGGCTGAGATCGAACCAGGCGTTGCCGGATTCGTTGACTTCCGCGTACCAGTCGTCCGGCTCGTCAAGCAATTCGAACGGAAATTCGCTATCGGTTTCGAGCACGAATCCGTCATCGCGCAAGCGCGTTGCCAGCGCAAATATCTGCTCGGCAGGCGCGAGCTGACCGCGGCTGGGTTCGAGTACAAAATCGCCTTCTGCAAGCACACCGCGCGGCAACCCGCGCATCGGTGGCAGTTGCTCGGCATCGATGAATCCGAGTTCCTCCAAGCGTTCATACGCAGCGATTTCCGCCGCGCGATCACGCACGATATCGAGCAGACGGCCCTCGTGCATGCGTCGCTCGCGCGGCTCGGCAGGCGCAAACGGCAGGCGCGGGCCGGCGTAATCGAAACTCAGCCGAACGCAGCTGGCTTGGTTGCGAACCACATCGCCGGCCAGATAGGACGCCACAGGGAATGCGCGCAAGGTCAACACCGGCGTCGGCGTCACTCGATGTGTTTCGATAGCGCGCGGCTTCGCCGGTTCCGGTAGCGACTTGAGTGCGACCGCTTTCTGCCAACGCTCGATGACCGGTTTGGCTTGCTCCGGCAATAGCGATGGTGCACTGAGTGCGGCCTCGACAATGTCCGCGTGTGCATCGACGCGACCAATTGCGCGCACAACCGGATCCACATACCAGAGTCCGCCGATGCGAAACAATTTGGCTTTCGGCGATCCATCGGCGAGCTGCGCAATGAGCTGCTGGCTGCCGTCGTTGCGAGTCTGCCAGGCAAACGTCAATGCACGCGATCCGGCGAGCGCGATCGGTCCGTTGGCCGGTTTGTCGAAAAAGCATGAATGGGATTTGAGCAAGTCACCAAGAAATTCCTCATCGCGAGGCGAGGTGAGGCGATGCCATACGCCGACTCCCGAGAATCCTTGACTGCGCATACGCAATTGGGCGACGTGATCGAATTGTTCGGGGGTCAGGCGTTCCCACGGATCGGCGCCATACGATGCGTAACCAACTGGTTGCGGTGCGCCGAGTCCGCCGCGTTTGTTAGGTGTCAGCCAGACCGGCTGGATCAGCAAGCCGGGCAGGGTGCCGGTACCGAGCTTCAGCAGCAGCCCGAATACTCGTTCGGTGGTTGCTTGACTGGCGGTCGACGAAGCTCCGCGCGCTGGTGGCGTGGTCGATGCCTCAAGCGCATCGAACCATGCCGGCCACATACCAAGGCGCTGGCTCTGTGTAATTGAATCGGATTCCGGCGCGACATTGCGCGTACCAAGCAGATGCAGCGCAAGTGCGGCAACATGCTTGCATCGGCTGACCATCGGGCACGAGCAGTCCGTCGTGAATTGAACCTGCCCGACGACGCCGGAAGCCCGAATGCTGGTGACATACGGATCGTGCGCACTACCTTGCACCTGGCCAATCACGATCCCGCTGTGGGTATCGTTGCTGAGAAAAATGACGTCGTCAACGCGCCCGCGCCGCAGGTAATCGGCACCTTTTTCCAGCGTGCGCTGATCGAGAAAGGTAGCGATCCGGCTCGCCAGCAATTGATGAAACGCGGACTTGTCCATGGGTTTCGAAGCGCACAAACCGATAGAGAAACCGCTCATCCTGCCTGTCGGCTGCACATCACGTCCAGCACGGCATCCTGAAAGGCGCGAAACTCCCGGTCACGATGCCGCCGTGTGCGTCACAGACGACTTACAAACAGGGCCGCATACTTGCGCTGCCGTTTCGCTGCGGCATGGTGCGCACGCGCGCCACGAAATCAGGCACGAGGAGCCAGCAATCATGACCGCCAGTCCATTCCTGCCGACCACCACTTCTGTCTTGCGCGAGCGCGCCTGCTCGCGCCTATCGCAATTGGCGCGGCATCGTGCGTGCGTGCCCATGGCCCTGATCACTGCGATGTTCGTGCCGACCTTCGCCCACGCACTCGCGGTCAGCTCGACCTCGCCCGTGCTCAACGCTGGCAACGTCGCGCGGGCGACGACTATCGTCATCAATTTCGATCGGCCACTCGCGACCGCGTCGATTGGCAACGCAAGTTTTCGGGTTTTTGGTCAGCAGCACGGCAAGATTGCCGGAGCGACGGTTTTTTCGAACGCCAACCAGACCTTGACGTTTACCCCGGCAGTCACGCTGTTCCCTGGCGAATTGGTCACGGTGAACTTGTCCCACGCGGTCACAGCGGCCGATTCGACGACCCTGCGCAGCGCCGGGTATGCGTTCCAGTTCCTGACCCACGCCGGCATCGCGCCGATGACGTTCATCCAGATCGACGCCGTCTCGGTTCGGACCAACGGGAATCCCACGGTTCTCTACGGCGGCGCCCATGCCGACTTCAATCTTGATGGCTGGATCGATTATGCGGCGGTCAACGAAGTCAGCGCCGACTTGCGCGTGATGCTCAACCGCGCTGATGGCAGCGGTCTGCTCGGCCCGGTCCTGGTGCCACCGCCGGTAATCGGATTCGAGGCAAGTCCGAACGACAGCGCCGACTTCAACAACGACGGCAAGATCGACATCGCAACGAGCAACACCAGCAGCGATACGGTCAGCGTCCTGCTCGGCCTTGGTACCGGACGTTTTGGTCCGCAGCAAGCAGTCGCGGTCGGTATGACGCCGCACGGCATCGCCGCACTTGATGTCGACGGCGACGCCGATCCCGATCTGGTTGTCGCCTCCGAGAACGGCAACTTCCTCAGCGTGCTGATCAATGACGGCAGTGGCGTTTTCGGCAACCGCACCGATTTCGATTCCGGCGGCAACGGTGAATACGCGCTCTCGTCGGGCGACATGAACGGCGATGGGATTCTCGATCTCGTGGTCGGCACCTACAACAACAACCGACTGATCGTGCTCACCGGCAATGGCAACGGCACATTCACCTCGGCGGCCAATATCGACGGCGGCGGCAAGGTCTGGAAACTCGTGCTCGGCGATGTCAATGGCGATGGCAAGCTCGATGTCGCCTCGGTCAATGGGCCAACCAACAACGGCGCGATCGCGTTCGGCAATGGCAACGGTACCTTGCAGGCGGCCGCGCTGACCGCTTTCGGCGGCACCACGGTAGCGTCGGACCTCGGCGATCTCGATGGCGATGGTGATCTCGATTGGGTCGTATCGAGTTACGGCGCCGCGCGCTGGTACATCCGCCGCAACAACGGCAGTGGTGTGTTCAGTGCTGCGGGCGAGATCATGGCTCCGGCCGCAGCATCGTGCGCGTCGCTCTACGATGCCGACAACGACGGCGATCTGGACATGTCGCTGGCCGACGAAAATGCCGACTTGCTGCTGCTGATGCGCAATGGCAACGACACTATTTTCAAAAACGGCTTCAATTGACAGACGACGCCGACATTGCGCCGGAGAGCCATCAGATAGCGAATCAATGGATTCGTATCGCCATCCCTAGCCGAAAAACCAGTAGCACACGGCGATCGAGGCGAGCACGCCTGCCAGGTCAGCAAACAACGCGCAGGCGACGGCATGGCGAGCACGCTGAATGCCGACCGCGCCAAAATAGACAGCGAGCACATAGAACGTTGTTTCGGTGCTGCCCTGCATCGTTGCAGCGAGCAGAGCCGGGAAACTGTCGACACCGAAGTGGTGCATGGTGTCGATCAGCATCGCGCGTGCGGCGCTGCCCGAGAACGGTTTGACGAAGGCAGTCGGCAACGCATCGACAAAACGTGTGTCCCAGCCTCCGGTATGGGCGAGCCAGCGCACGCCATCGAGAGCGAGCTCAAGCGCGCCGGACGCGCGCAACACGCCGATCGCGCACAGCATCGCCACCAGGTAGGGCAGCAGGTCGCGTGCAACTTCGAAACCGTTCTTTGCACCCTCGATGAAACTCTCATAGACAGGAACGCGGCGGATCGCTCCGGCGATCAGAAACACCGCAATGATGCCGAACAGGATCAGATTGCCGAGCAGCGAAGAAAGCGACGCGAGCGCAGCCGCAGAAAGCGTCGCCAGCAGTGCGATGAATGCACCGAGCAGCAATGCACCGCCGCCGAGAAACGCCAGAGCCACCGGGTCCCATAACTTCAGGCGCTGAATCACGGCGACGCTGAGCAACCCGGCCAGCGTCGACGCGCTGGTCGCAAGCAGGATCGGCAGAAACACCAGGGTCGGGTCGCTCGCGCCGGCCTGGGTCCGGTACATGAAGATCGACACCGGCAACAGGGTCAGCGACGAGGCATTGAGCACGAGGAACAGGATCTGTGCATTGCTCGCCGTGGTTGCGCTCGGATTGAGCGTCTGCAACTCGCGCATCGCGCGCAGGCCGATCGGCGTCGCTGCGTTGTCGAGACCCAGACCATTGGCGGCGAAGTTCAACGTGATCAAACCGATCGCCGGATGGCCACGTGGAACCTCGGGCATCAGGCGCGCAAACAATGGTCCGAGCAGCCGCGCTAGCGCTTCGACCAGACCGGCGCGTTCGGCAATACGTAGAAATCCGAGCCACAGGGTCAGCGTTCCGAACAACAGGATCATGACCTCGACGGACAACTTCGCCATCTCGAACAGGCTGGCGATCATCGTGGCGAACACGCCTTCGTCGCCACCGATCAACCAGCGCGCAAGCGCCGCGATCGTCGCAGTCAGGAAAAAACCGAGCCAGAGTTTGTTGAGCATCGCTGCATGCGTATCAGCAAATTGATATTGCAGGATAGGCGTGTGCCGCAGTGAACCGCTAGTTCCGGGCGCGGGTATTTGCCACTTACGGAGAATGCGAGCGCCTTCGGATGGGGAAATTCGCAATTTCGGGCACGGCAAGTGACTGTCGGCAGGGGTTGAGCGATATCGATACCTGCTAGCGTTGGCCGCGCCGATTCCAGCGACTTCGAGGGGT
>JBDTOS010000019.1:0-18276 GCA_039933095.1 Dokdonella sp. | reverse complement strand
AGCGTACATGTCGCACTGGCATTCAATCCATCGCATCTCGAAATCGTCGATCCGGTTGTGGTCGGCTCGGTGCGAGCGCGTCAGACCCATCGCCACGATTCCACGCTGGAACAGGCCGTTCCGGTGCTAATTCACGGCGACGCGGCGTTTGCCGGCCAGGGCGTCGTGATGGAGCTGTTCCAGATGTCGCAGGCCGAGGGTTTCCGGGTCGGCGGCACGATCCATATCGTCATCAACAATCAGATCGGCTTCACCACCTCGAATCCGCACGACGCGCGCTCGACTCTGTATTGCACCGATGTCGCCAAGATGGTCAATGCACCGGTGTTTCATGTGAATGGTGACGATCCCGAGGCGGTGCTGTTTGTCGCCCGCCTCGCGTTCGACTATCGACGCCGGTTCAAGCGCGATGTCGTGATTGATCTGGTCTGCTATCGCCGCCACGGCCACAACGAGGCCGACGAACCGGCCGCGACGCAGCCGCTGATGTATCAGGTAATCCGCAATCGCCCGACCCTGCGCGAGTTGTACGCGGACAAGTTGATCACCTCAGGCGCGCTTGCCGAAGCCGACGCGCAGAAGATTGTCGACGACTACCGCAACAAGCTCGAATCCGGCACTGCGATCGCCGGCGTTGACAACACCGTCCACGACGAATTTGCGGTCGACTGGTCAAAATATCTTCACGGTTCGCTCAACACGCCAGTCTCGACGCGCGTCGAAAAAGGCGTGCTGGCGACACTGGACAGCAAATTGCTGACGATTCCGGACGGAGTTGCGCTGCATCCGCGCGTCGCCAAGATCTACGCCGACCGCGCAAAGATGGCCGCCGGCGAACAGCCAATCGACTGGGGTTTTGCCGAAAACCTTGCCTACGCAACGATCATCGCCGATGGCTACGACCTGCGTCTGGTCGGCCAGGACAGTGGTCGCGGGACGTTCTTCCATCGCCATGCCGTGCTGCACGATCAGAACAACGGTGTGCGTTACACGCCGCTGAGCACGATTCGCGAAGATGCGACGGTCTCGGTCATCGACTCGCTGCTCAGCGAGGAAGCGGTCATGGCGTTCGAGTACGGCTACGCGACCGCCGAGCCGAATACGCTGGTCGTCTGGGAAGCGCAGTTCGGCGACTTTGCCAATGGTGCGCAGGTCGTCATCGATCAGTTCATTTCGTCGGGTGAAGCGAAATGGGGTCGCTTATGCGGGCTCACCTTGTTGCTGCCGCACGGCTACGAGGGCCAGGGGCCGGAACATTCATCGGCGCGACTGGAACGTTATCTGCAATTGTGCGCACTCGATAATATGCAGGTGTGCGTGCCGACGACGCCGGCTCAGATGTTTCACCTTCTGCGCCGGCAGATGGTCCGACCGACGCGCAAACCGCTGATCGTGCTGACACCGAAATCACTGTTGCGCCACAAGTCGGCGGTCTCGTCGCTGGACGATCTGGCCGAAGGCCAGTTCCATCTGGTCATTCCTGATATTTCTGCGCAGTCAGCGAAGAAAACCCGGCGCGTGGTGCTGTGCTCGGGCAAGGTCTATTACGATCTCGCCGATGACGCGGCCAAGCGTGAACTGACCGATGTGGCCATCATGCGCATCGAGCAGCTGTATCCATTCCCGCGCGATGCCGTGACTGCCGAGCTGAGCAAGTTTGCCAATGCCAATGAAGTGATCTGGTGCCAGGAAGAGCCGATGAACCAGGGCGCGTGGTTCCAGATTCGACATCACCTGCAGGCGTCGATTGCCACTCGCCATTCGCTGAGCTATGCCGGGCGCGCACGGTCTGCGGCACCGGCTTGCGGCCAGCTTGCGAAACACAATGTCGAACAGGCTGCGCTGGTCGAGCAGGCGCTGGTCGGTCGGCTCGGTGACAATCATTCAAGCGAATAGCACCGCACCGGTACATTCACCCTTCCGAATCTGATCAGCCGGCGCGACCGGCACCTTTGCAAAGGACGATATCCATGGCCACAGAAGTCAAAGTCCCGGTTTTGCCCGAGTCGGTTTCCGACGCGACGATTGCCACTTGGCACAAGAAAGCCGGTGACGCGGTCAAGCGCGACGAGAACTTGGTCGATCTGGAGACCGACAAGGTCGTGCTCGAAGTGCCCTCGCCGGTCGATGGCGTGCTCAAGAGCATCAGCCAGGAGACCGGCGCTACAGTCATCAGCCAACAATTGCTCGCCGTAATTGACGAAGGTGCGAGTGCGGCGGCAGCCGACAAGAAAGACGACAAGGGTTCTGCGAAGGCCGAGTCCGCCAAGCCCCCGGCTGCCGGCAAGCCCGAATCCGGCGAGCCTGCAAAGCCCGAATCCAAGGAATCAGCGAAATCGGTTGAAGACCTTTCCCCGGCCGGCCGCCGCGTTGCGAGTGAGGGAGGAATCGATCCCGCGAGTGTCGAGGGCAGCGGCCGCGATGGTCGCGTGACCAAGGAAGACTTGGTCAAGTTTGCCCGCAGCGGCGGCAGCGCGCCTGCGGCGGCTGCGCAAGCGACCGCGGGCGATCGGCCCGAGGAACGCGTGCCGATGACGCGCATGCGCACGAAGATCGCCGAACGCCTGATGCTGTCGAAGAATTCGATCGCGATGCTGACCTCGTTCAACGAGATCAATCTCGCCAAAGTCGTCGCCCTGCGCAAGGAACTCGGTGAGCAGTTCGAGAAGACCAACGGCATCAAGCTCGGCTTCATGAGTTTCTTCGTCAAGGCCGCCGTCGAAGCCTTGAAGCGTCATCCGATCGTCAATAGCTCGGTCGACGGCGGCGACATCATCTATCACGGCTATCAGGATATTTCGGTTGCGGTATCGACCGAGAAAGGCCTGGTCACGCCAGTGCTGCGCGATGCCCAGAATATGGGCTTCGCCGACATCGAAAAGGCGATCGCCACGTTTGCGAAGAAAGCGCGCGAGGGTGGCCTGACGCTCAATGATCTGCAAGGCGGCACATTCACGATCACCAACGGCGGCACGTTCGGCTCGCTGTTCTCGACGCCGATCGTCAACCCGCCGCAAAGTGCAATTCTTGGCATGCATACGATCAAGGAACGCGCGATGGTCGAGAACGGCCAGGTGATCGCGGCGCCGATGATGTATGTCGCGATCAGCTACGACCACCGCGTCATCGACGGTAAGGACGCGGTGCTGTTCCTCGTCGATATCAAGAACCAGTTGGAGAATCCGCAGCGGATGTTGCTGGGGTTGTGACTGCGGAGCCGGGATTGGAGATCGGGGGCTCGGGCTACAACGGCAACGAGCTGCAATCCCACCAACATTCCCGCCAACGGCAACTCCGACCCCCAATCCCCAATCCCGAACCCCGTGAGCAAATGCCATGAGTGAAAAATACGATGTCCTCGTCATCGGCGCCGGCCCGGCCGGGTATGTGGCCGCAATTCGCGCTGCGCAGTTGGGAATGAAGACGGCGTGCGTCGATGATTTCATTGGCAAGGACGGCAAACCCGCGCTCGGTGGAACCTGCCTCAATGTCGGCTGTATTCCGTCCAAGGCGCTGCTCGATTCGTCGCGGCAGTTCCACAACCTGACCCACAGTTTCAGCGTGCATGGGATCACGGCAAAGGACGCGGCAATCGATGTCGGTACCATGGTTGGGCGCAAGGACAAGATCGTCAAACAGTTCACTGGCGGAATTACCTCGCTGTTCAAGGCGAACAAGGTCACTCCGTATGCGGGTTTCGCGACACTGAAACCGGATCGCGTCGTCTCGATCAAGGGTACCGATGGCAAGATCACGGAGTTGAGCGCGACCAATGTCATCATCGCCGCCGGTTCGGTGCCGATTGAACTGCCATTCGCAAAATTCGATGGCAAGACCATTGTCGACAATGCCGGCGCACTCGATTTCGATGCCGTGCCGAAGCGCCTCGGCGTCATCGGTGCTGGCGTGATCGGTCTCGAACTTGGCAGCGTGTGGAGTCGCCTCGGTGCCGAAGTGACGATCCTCGAAGCACTGCCGGATTTTCTCGCCGCAGCGGATCAGGATATCGCCAAGGTCGCTGCGCGCGAATTCAAGAAGCAGGGACTGGACATCCATCTCGGTGCGAAAGTCACCAAGGTCGACATCAAGAAAGACGGTGTGCATTTGACCTACACCGATGCCAAAGGCGAGCAGTCGCTGGTCGTCGACAAGTTGCTGGTGTCGGTCGGACGCCGCGCGGCAACCAAGGGACTGCTGGCTGACGGCACCGGGGTCAAGATCGATGATCGTGGCCGGGTCGAGGTCGATGAGCATTGCTGGACCGGCGTCGAAGGCGTGTGGGCGGTCGGTGACTGCGTGCGTGGCCCGATGCTTGCGCACAAAGGCTCCGAGGAAGGTGTCGCGGTCGCCGAGCTGATTGCCGGCAAGGCCGGCCACGTCAATCTCGATACGGTGCCGTGGGTCATCTATACCGAACCCGAAATTGCCTGGGTCGGCAAGACCGAAGAGCAGCTCAAGGCCGAAGGCATTGCCTACAAGACCGGCTCATTCCCGTTTGCGGCGATCGGTCGTGCGGTCGCGATGAACGAAACCGCTGGCCAGGTGAAAATCATCGCCGATGCCGACACCGATCGCATTCTGGGTGTACACATGGTCGGGCCAGCTGTATCCGAGTTGATCGCCGAAGCCGTGGTGACGATGGAATTCAAGGGAGCAGCCGAAGATCTCGCCCGCATCGTGCACGCGCATCCGACCTTGTCCGAAGCCGTGCATGAGGCGGCACTGGCCGTGGACAAGCGCGCTATCCACAAGGCGAATTGATTACTGCGGCTCGAGGTGGCAGAGATCGATGCAGCGGATTGCCACGACCGCTGCGGGTAAAAGCCTGTTTACTTAGCTACTGAGGTTCGCAAGCACTGCGGCTTCACCATTGCTGAGTCTGCGCCATTGTCCCTTGCCAAGATCGCCGAGAATCAGGGGTCCGATTGCGACGCGGATCAGTCGCAGGACTGCGATGTCGAACACTGCGAGCAGCCGTCGGATATGCCGGTTTTTGCCCTCGTCGAGAATAATTTCAAGCCACGCATTCTTCTCTCCACGGCGCAGCTCACGCACGTAACTGGCGTCAAGTCGCTCATTGCGATCGCTGACACCGAGGCGGATTTCATCCAGTAGTTTCTGGTCGGGCACCCGGTCGATCTGCACGTGGTACGTCTTGGAAACACTCGAAGCAGGCTCAGTGATTCCGGCGGCCCACACCGAGTCATTGGTCATCAGCAACAGTCCCTCGCTGGCCCGGTCAAGTCGTCCGACCGGCGCAAGCCATGGCAAATCGTGGCCTTCCAGCAGCGAGTACACCGTAGCTCGGCTTTGCTCATCGCTGGCGGTGGTCACCAGTCCGCGCGGTTTGTTGAGCATCACGTAGATGCGCTCATGGGCGGCAACCTGATGACCATCAAGCGATATCCGATCGCGATCTGCATCGATCGGAAATTCGGCATCGCGCACGACGTGATCGTTTACCGTGACGCGCCCTGCACGCACCCAGGCAGTCGCCTCGCTTCGAGAGCAAAGTCCGTACTTGGACAATACCCGAGCGAGGCCATGTCGTGGGAGTCGTTGCATTGATGCGGGCCGTGGGCGAGGCATGGCGGTATTCTCATACATGGCCGACTGGACCGATTCGGTAATTCTGCTCCACGACCAAACTGCGGATTTCTCGCTTTCGTGCCCGGTCCTTCAAGGCTCAATTCCCCGCGTCGGTCGCATATTCGGGGCAAACTTCACCACAGTTTCACCGTGTCTGGGCGACGATGCCTGTCGCATGATGCGTCGTTTCCGAGCGCCCACCGACCCGAATAAAACGACCACATGATTTCCGAGACAATTACGTTACCCCATTCTGACGATGCCACGGCAATCCGCTCGACCGCGTCGCAACGGCTGTCGGGCGTTGGATTGCCGTTCCGCGTCGTGCTGAAATGGTTCGACACGACAACCGATGACAACTCGATTGACGAGAACCTGCCAGATCGCATCGACTGGTTGCACGTGATTCCCTTCATCGGGCTGCACGTTGCCTGCCTTGGCGTGATCAATGTCGGATTTTCGTGGTTTGCCCTTTGGACTGCAATCGCGCTGTACTCGATTCGCATGTTCGCGCTGACCGGTTTCTATCATCGCTATTTCTCCCACAAGGCATTCCGCACATCACGTGCAATGCAGCTCGCGTTCGCATTGATCGGTGCCAGTTGCGTCCAGCGCGGACCACTTTGGTGGGCGGCGCATCATCGCAATCATCACCGCTTTGCGGATACAACACGCGATCCGCACTCACCAGCACAAGTCGGATTTTTCCGCGCGCACATGGGCTGGTTTCTCACCCGACGCGCATTTCGCACCGACTGGAAGAGCATCACCGATCTCACCCGTTATCCAGAGCTGCGGATGCTGGATCGCTTCGATATCTTCGTACCGATCGTGTTCGCGAGTGCGCTCTACTTTCTGGGAACATGGCTCGGGACTGCCCATCCTCAACTCGGGGCCAACGGTCCGCAGTTGTTGATCTGGGGGTTCTTCGTCTCCACTGTCGTGCTGTTCCACGCCACGGTAACGATCAATTCCCTCGCCCATCGCTTTGGTTCGCGCCGCTTCGAAACCCGCGATGACAGCCGCAACAACTGGCTACTCGCGCTGATCACATTCGGTGAAGGTTGGCACAACAATCATCATCATTTTCCCGGGTCCGCTCGTCAGGGATTTCGTTGGTGGGAAATTGACGCGACGTATTATCTGCTGCGTGGGTTGTCGACACTCGGATTGATCTGGGATCTGAAGCCCGCTCCCCCGCGATTGCAGCGGGCGCGCTGAGCAGATGCGCATTGCCGTGGTTGGATCGGGCATTTCCGGACTCGCCAGCGCCTGGTTGCTGGCGCGCGAGCACGACGTTGTCCTGTTTGAAGCGGAAGATCGCCTCGGTGGTCACACCGACACGCAGGATGTGGAAGTCGATGGCCACCGATTCGCCGTCGATACCGGCTTCATCGTATTCAACCCGAAAAATTATCCGCTGCTATCACGGTTGTTCGCGGAACTAGGCGTCGAATCGCAACCGACCACGATGAGCTTTTCTGTTCACAACGAAGCGAGCGGCCTCGAATACAACGCTGGAAGTCTCGCTGGGCTGTTTTGCCAGCCGCGAAATCTGGTATCTCCACGTTTCCTGCGCATGCTGGCGGATATTTTTCGCTTCTATCGCGAAGCACCCGCCCTACTGGATTTGCCGGATGACGGACCAAGCCTGGGTGAGTACCTCACCCGAAACAATTATTCGGATGCTTTTCGCGAGGAACATATAATTCCGATGGCGTCGGCCTTGTGGTCGTCTCCACATGCGCGCATTGACGATTTTCCAGCCAGGTACCTTGCGACCTTCATGGCCAATCATGCGATGCTGAAGGTATCCGGCCGACCGCAGTGGCGCGTGGTGCGCGGTGGCTCGTGCAGCTATGTGCGCGCCTTGCGCGATCGCTGGTCGGTACAAGAACGTCCGGGTTGTGCAGTGAACAGCATCGCCCGCGATGTCAATGGGGTGACTGTGGCGACTGCGGCACATAACGAACGCTTCGATCACGTTGTCCTCGCCTGTCATAGTGATCAGGCATTGGCCTTGCTTGCCGATGCGAATTCGCGCGAACGCGAGATTCTGGGTGCCATCGAATGGCATGAAAACGATACGGTTCTGCATACCGATGCGAGTCTGTTGCCGCGCAATCGCAAAGCATGGGCGGCATGGAATGCACGTATTTCAGCCGAGCCGGGCAATCCATGCACGGTCAGCTATTGTATGAACCTGCTGCAATCACTGACGTCGACCGAGCCGCTCGTCGTGTCGTTGAATCAGACTCGCCATATCGATCCGGCGCGAATTCTGCGCCGTCGCCCCTACCAGCATCCGGTTTTCACTCACGCAACCGTGGCCGCGCAACGCCGTCGCCACGAAATCCAAGGACATCGGCGCACTTCATTTGCCGGTGCATGGTGGGGTCATGGTTTCCATGAAGACGGCATGCGCAGCGCAGTCGATGTCGCCGCGAACCTGCAGGTGAAGTGGCCATGACCACGTTGCCGATCCGCGCCGGTTTGCCGATCGATGCGCGCGACAGCGCAATGAATCAGCTGCCGGCGAAGAACGAATTGACGGCGTCACGTCGGTCCTCGCTAGTCACGTCAACATCCACAGGCCTGCAAAGTGCCATCTACGAAGGCTGGGTGCGTCATCGCCGCTATGCGCCGCACGCCCACGAATTCCGCTACCGGATGTTCCAGCTGTGGATCGACTTGGCCGAACTCGACCATTTGTTCGATCGACGTTGGCTGTGGTCGATTGGTCGGCGCAATGTCGCCGCGTTTCGCCGCAGCGATTATCTGGGTGCAAGCGAAATTGGGCTCGACGAAGCCGTACGCCGGCGCGTCGCTGAAAAAATCGGTCGGCGACCAGACGGACCGATTCGATTGCTGACCCATCTGCGCTACTTCGGACACTGTTTCAACCCGGTCAGCTTCTACTATTGCTACCAGACGGACGGAACGACGCTCGACTGCATCGTTGCCGAAATCACGAATACGCCGTGGAATGAACGCCACGCATACGTATTGCCGATCGACCGGGCCGAATCCACAAGAGATGTATTTGCCTGGGATTTCCGCAAGGCGTTTCACGTATCGCCCTTCATGCCGATGGACCGCGACTACGCATGGCGTTTCAGCACACCCGATCGGAACTTGCGTGTGCATATGGACGTAAACAAGGACGGATGCCGCGAGTTCGACGCAACTGTGGTCATGCAGCGCAAACCGCTGGATGCTCGCAACCTTGCGCGCGTGCTGCTTCGCTATCCGGCAATGACCGTGCAAGTCGTTACCGCCATTCATTGGCAGGCGCTGCGACTCTGGTTGCGCGGCAACCCTGTCTACAACCACCCGCAATCCACTGCTGTTGAACAATGGGAATGCCCGCCATGACCAATGAATCCATCGGCACTCTTTCGTCCGGAAAACTACAGCTCGCCGAACGTCGCAGTTTGTCGCGCATCGAGCGGGTGTTGCGCGAACGCGTCCTCGGCCAGTTGGAGGGACTTGTCGACTGCCAACTCGTTATCGACGATGGCGAGCAAATTCGGCGACTCGGTCGAGCGGCGAACAACCCGCAGGATTCCCTGCATGCGCACCTGACGATTCACGATCCGGCCGTCTATCGCGCGATTGCGTTCGAGGGCAGCGTCGGTGCTGGCGAGTCATACATGGATGGGCTATGGGATTGCGACAACCTCGTTGCACTAGTGCGCATCCTGGTGCGCAATCGCGATCACCTTGACGCGCTCGACGGCGGCTCGGCCAAACTGGCAATCTGGGCGATGCGCGCGTGGCACGCACTCAATCGCAATACACGTGGTGGTAGCCGTCGCAATGTGGCGGCGCACTACGATATCGGCAACGCGTTGTTCCGGCTGTTTCTCGACGAGCGCATGATGTACTCGTCGGCGATCTATTCATCGCCGGACGATTCGCTCGAACACGCATCGACGCGGAAGCTAGAGCGCATCTGCGCCAAACTTGATTTGCAGCCATCGGATCGCGTGATCGAGATAGGTACCGGCTGGGGCGGGTTTGCGCTGCACGCAGCAATCAACCACGGCTGCCATGTGACGACGACGACGCTGTCACGCGAACAATACGATCTCGCCTGCGAGCGCGTGCAGGCCGACGGCATGAGCGAGCGTATCGAGGTTCTGCTGCGCGACTATCGGGATATTGACGGTACATTCGATAAACTCGTCTCGATCGAAATGATCGAGGCGATCGGCCATCGCTATCTCGATACCTATTTCGGTAGGGTCAGCGCTTTGTTGAAACCTGACGGCATGGCGTTGATCCAGGCGATCACGATCGAGGATCGACGCTACGATCAGGCCCTGAAATCGGTTGACTTCATCCAGCGGCATATTTTCCCCGGCAGCTTCATACCAGCGATCGGTGCGATGGCTTCGGCCATCGCGCGCAGCAGCGACATGAAGCTGTTCAATCTCGAAGACATCGGACCAAGCTACGCAGAGACGCTGAAAGCGTGGCGCGTGCGCTTTCTGGCGCGCCGCAGCGAGGCGCGTGCGCTCGGCTACCCGGAACGTTTCGTGCGCATGTGGGAATTCTATTTTGCGTACTGCGAAGGCGGCTTTCGCGAGCGCTCGATCGGTGATGTGCAGATGCTGCTGACCAAACCGCGCTGCCAGCGCCAGCAGTTCGCGCCTTGAACAATCTGCTCAATTTTGCCGGCTTCCAGCTCGTCTGGTTCGCCAGCGTGCTGGGTGCGGCGCGAGGCATGTGGTGGCTCGGGCCTATCTGCGTCGTCGTGTTCGCTAGTCTGCAATTGCTCGCCTCGCCTGTGCGCCGGAATGACATGCTGCTGATTGCCTTGGCGATCGCTGCTGGGGGCGTTTGGGACAGCCTGATGGCGAGTACCGAGTTACTACGCTACGCGGCACCGATTCCATCGAGCCAGCTCGCTCCGGTATGGATCCTCGGACTTTGGGCCAACTTGGCGCTGACCTTGAATCACTCGCTGCGCTGGTTACGACCACACCCCTGGCGGGCGGCGCTATTCGGCGCGATAGGTGCACCGCTGAGCTATCTCGGCGGTATGCGTCTCGGTGCACTCGCGATTGCCGAGCCCGTCGCAATTACTCTCACCGTGCTTGCTCTCGGTTGGTTCGTGCTGACGCCGCTACTGACTCAATGCGCACGTTTGCTCGATGTCCACTCCACATTGAAACTCCGATCGGCAACAGGTCAGCTGCCATGAACATGATCGATATCCTCATTGTTCTGATTGCCGCCGCCATCGCTATGTTTTGCGGTTGGCTGCTACAGCGAAACACGCATAACGCCGGCATCGTCGACGTGCTGTGGGCGGTCTGCATGGGCGCCAGCGCCTTGTTGTATGCCGCCGTCTCCCACGGCGCGCTGATTCCGCGTTTGCTGGTGGCGATCATGGGCAGCTTCTGGGGTTTCCGGCTCGGTATGCATTTGCTGCATCGGGTACTCAACGAGAGCGAGGATGGACGTTATCGCTACTTGCGCGAACACTGGAACGGCAGCCAGGCCAAGTTTCTGGCGTTCTTCATGGGGCAGGCACTGCTGACCGTCGTGTTCTCGCTCCCGTTCTACGTCGCCGCAAGCAATCCAGCCAACAGCGTCACGATCTGGACAATGCTCGCGGTCGCTGTCTGGGCCACAAGCCTGATCGGCGAATCGGTTGCCGACGTGCAATTGGCAAGATTCCGCAGCGACCATCGCAATCGCGGGCGCACCTGTCGTGACGGGCTGTGGCGCTACTCGCGCCATCCGAATTACTTCTTCGAGTGGATGCACTGGTTCAGCTACGTGTTTCTCGCCGTCGGCGTCGCGTGGCCATTGTGGGCGCTGAGTTGGCTCGGTCCCGCGCTTATGCTCGTATCGTTGTACTGGATCACCGGCATTCCATTCACCGAGGCGCAGGCGCTGCGTTCGCGCGGCAGCGACTATCGCGACTACCAACGCACGACAAGTCCGTTGATTCCCTGGTTTCCAGGCAACTCGGAAGGCAAATCGTGATGCATATGCGCAGATCAGTCCATCGCCGACCCTTGTGCGGGGCAAGCTGATGAGCAATGCGGAACTCACGCTTTCAAGTGATATCGCTTCGGCCGAATCCGGCTTCATGGGCCTTGCTGAACGTGGCTGGGTGCCCGATGCGCTGATACGCATGGGTATTCGCCGGCTTTGCGCGCAACGCTTGCGTGACGAAGGCGGCAGCAACATCGAGCAGCATTCTCAACGCATGCATGAACGCCTGACCATGCTCCGCGAGAGCGCGATTGCAGTCGAAACAGCAGCGGCAAATGCACAACACTACGAATTGCCGCCGCGGTTTTTCGAGCTCTGTCTCGGTAGGCGTTTGAAATACAGCGCCTGCCTGTGGGACGCAGACACGGCTGATCTCGACGCGGCTGAGGAGAACATGCTCGCCCTGTATTGCGAACGTGCCGAACTGGCTGATGGTCAGCATGTTCTGGAACTCGGCTGCGGCTGGGGATCGTTGACGATGTGGATGGCCGAACGTTACCCGGACGCGAGAATAACTGCCGTTTCAAATTCGCAGCCGCAACGCTTGTTCATCGAGACGCGCTGCGTTGAGCGTGGATTGAGCAATGTTCGCGTACTGACGCGCGACGTGAATTCGCTGGAGTTGCCGGTTGAATCTTTTGATCGCGTCGTCTCGATCGAGATGTTCGAACATATGCGCAACTATCGCGACTTGCTGGCACGGATTTCGAGCTGGCTGCGCCGCGACGGAAAACTGTTCGTGCATATCTTCTGCCACCGCGAACTGCTGTATCCGTTCGATGTCGATGGCGACGACAACTGGCTTGGTCGCTATTTCTTCACGGGTGGACTGATGCCGGCTGCGGACACCTTGCTGCACTTTCAGGACGATCTGCGCATCGAGCAGCAGTGGCTATTGAACGGAGCGCACTACGAGAAAACCGCCAATGCCTGGCTCGCAAATCAGGACCGCAACCGAACCGAAGTGATAGCAGTCCTCGGTGATGCGTACGGACCCGCAGCGCGAATCTGGGAACAGCGCTGGCGCATGTTCTGGATGGCTTGTGCCGAGCTGTTCGGCTATGCCGACGGTAACGAGTGGCTCGTCGGTCACTATCGTTTTGCGCGTCGCTGAGCGACGCGAGACACAACGAGGATCAGGGTCGGCGAGCGAGTTCCGGCGTTTCCTTCGTAACCGGCATCAAATCCTTCTTCGATACGCCAAGCCAGTACAGAATCGGATTTGCGAAGAAGATCGACGACAGGGTTCCGACGATGATGCCGATGATCATCGTGACGGCAAACCCGTGCACCGCCGGACCGCCCCAGAAATACAGGGCAACCATCGTCACGCCGGTGAACAACGAGGTAATAATCGTGCGCGACAGGGTCTGGTTGATCGCCTTGTTGAGCACTTCGAGCGGCTGCGCCTTGCGACTCAGGCGGAACAACTCGCGCACGCGATCGAAAACGACAACCTTGTCGTTGATCGAATAGCCGACCGCTGCAAGCACCGAAGCCAGTACGGTCAGATCGAAATCGTACTGGGTCAACGCAAAGAACCCGAGTGTGATCAGCGTATCGTGGACTTCACTGAAAATCGCCGCGATGGCGAATCGCTTTTCGAAGCGAATGCCGATGTAGATCATGATGCCGAAAATGACGAAGATCACGGCGATCACGCCGTCGGTCCGCAATTCCTCGCCGACCTGCGGACCGACAAAGTCACTGCGCTTGATCACGACATCCTGGCGCTTCGCCTTCAACGTCGATAGCACGGATGCGGCCAGAGTGTCGCTGTTTTTCTGGTCGTCCTTGGCCTTGGCCTGCAAGCGAATCGAGACGTCGCGAGTGCCTCCGAGACTCTGCACCGTGGCGTCTCCATAACCACCCGATTCCAGTGCGGCGCGCACATCGCCGATATCGACCGGATCGGTATAGCTCACTTCAACCAGCACGCCGCCCGTGAAGTCGAGGGCGTAGTTGAGCCCGCGCGTCGTGATCAGTGCGATCGATACGAGCACCAGCACGATCGAGATCGTCATGCTGACTCTGCGCCAGCCAAGAAAATTGATGTTGCTGTTCGGGTTGAAGATTTCCATTGAATGTTCCCGGCGGCGTCAGACCGACAATGTTTTGAGTTTGCGGCCGCTGTGGACCAGGTTGACGATCGCATGCGTGACCGTGACCGAGGTGAACATCGAGGTCAGGATACCGATGAACAAGGTCACGCCGAATCCGCGGATCGGGCCCGAGCCGAGCGTCATCAACGCGAGCGCCGCGAGCAAATGAGTCACGTTGGCATCGAGAATCGTGCCCCAGGCCTTTTCGTAGCCGGCGCGGATCGACGCGAGCGGCGTCGACCCATTGCGCAATTCCTCACGAATGCGTTCGCAGATCAGCACGTTCGCGTCGATCGCCATACCCAGTGTCAGCACGATACCGGCGATGCCGGGCATCGTCAGAGTCACGCCAATCGCCGACATGACTGCCATCAGCAGCACCAAGTTGAGGAACAACGCGACATCGGCGATCAAACCGAACACATGGTAGTAAAGCCCTGCCAACAAAAGCACGACGAACAGGCCAAGCAAGACGGCGCGAATACCCTTCTCGATATTGTCCTGGCCAAGACTCGGACCGATCACACGCTCCTCGACGATATCGACCGGCGCCGCCAGTGAACCAGCGCGCAGGAACAAGGCGAGATCGGAAGCTTCCTTCATCGAGCCGAGGCCGGTGGTCTGGAAGCGTTTGGAAAACACACCCTGAATCGTCGCCGCATTGATCACGTCCTCGGTCACCTTGGCCGTGCGCACTTCCTTGCCATCAACAATTTTCACCTCGGGTGTGCGCTCGATGTAGACGACGGCCATGCGTTTGCCGACGTTCTGGCTGGTGAAGTCCAGCATCTTGCGGCCACCGGCCTCGTTGAGCACGACCGAGACGGCGGGCGAACCGGTCTGCGGATCGGGTGCGCTCGACGCATCGACCAACTCGTCGCCACTGGCAATGATTTTTTTCTTGAGCACCAACGGTCGGCCTTCCCGATCGTGATACAGCTTGCCGTCGGCCGGCACCTGACCCGTGCGTTCGGCATCGAGCGGATTGGCGTTCTCGTCGACTGCGCGGTACTCGAGCGTCGCCGTTGCACCGAGGATTTTCTTGGCTTCAGCCGTATCCTGCACGCCCGCGAGTTCCACAACGACGCGGCTATCGCCCTGCTGCTGAATGACCGGCTCGGCGACACCGAGCGCATTGATTCGATTGCGCAAGGTCGAAACGTTCTGCTTGATCGTGTTCTGCGCAATTTCCTTGAGTCGTTGCGGCTTGAGCGTGGCGATCAGGGTGTAGGAATCACCCGCGACCTGGCCGTTCTCGATCGTCAAATCAGGACTCGCAGCCGAGATTGCTGCGAATGCCGCGTCGCGATCCTCAGTGCTGCGCAACTGCACGACGATACCCTGCCCGCCACGTGCGACCGACTGGTAACGAATCGTCTTGTCGCGCAAGGTGGCGCGGATATCGTCAATGTAGCGCTGTTGCTGCTTTTCCATCACATCCTTGTCGTCGACCTGCATCAGGAAATGCACACCACCGCGCAAGTCGAGGCCGAGCGGCATCGCATTCGCGCCAATCATGCGCAGCCAGCCGGGGACAGTCGATGCCTGGTTGAGCGCGACAACGTACTTGTCGCTGAGCTCGTCCTTGGCGAATGCCGCCTTGATCGCATCGGATGCGCTCAACTGGGCCTCGGAACCGTCCACGCGAACGAGCAATCGATCGCCACCGATGGCGACTGAATCGAATTTCACCTTGGCGCTTTCAAGCACGCCCTGCACTTTTTCCTTCAGTGCCTCGTCAACGGTCGCGCCGCGATTGGCCGACACCTGCACAGCCGATTGCGGGCGGAACAGATTCGGCATTCCGTAGAGGATGCCGAGCAGTACCACGACCGCGACCAGCGCGTATTTCCAGCGGGGAAAATCGTTCATGCAAACAGTCCGTTCGATGCTGCGGCGAATGCGCGCAGCGAAAATCAGTTGTGGCTAAGGCCGAGGCAAATCAAGTCAGGCGGATCAGGACAGTTTCAGGGTGCCCTTGGGCAACACGGTCGAAACGGCCTGTTTCTGCAGTTTCACCTTGACGCCAGGCGCGATTTCGAGACTAACGAAGGTATCGGACATCTCGTCGATACGACCGAGCAATCCACCATTGGTCAGCACCTCATCACCCACCGCGAGCGCAGCCACCATCTGCCGCTGTTCCTTGGCGCGCTTCATCTGTGGGCGAATCAGCATGAAATAGAACACACCGAACAGAACGATTAGCGGCAGAAACGACATCAGCGGATTGCCGGCAGCACCCGGCGCGGCGGCCTGGGCATGGGCGACGTTGATCAAAAAATCCATTGGAACTCCAAAGGTGATGCGCCAGCGCAGGCAGCGCGGCGGAAAAAGGCCGCAAATTATGCCATGCAGCGAGGCTCGACGCATTGTTGCATCAGCGGAGGCCGCGCCTCGACGGGTCCCCTGGTCAGCGCATCAGGGTTCGGCGCGGCTTGATCGGCAGCTTTCCACGCCAGTACTGGATCAGCACGAAGCCGATCGCCATGCCACCGAGATGGGCAAAATGAGCGACTCCGGCCTGGGTGCCGGTAACACCAAGGAAAAGCTCAATCACCGCATAGCCGATGACAAATAGCCAAGCCGGCATTGGCGCCGGGAAGAAGATCAAGGCGATGCGCGCCTGCGGATACATCATGCCGAATGCAAGCAGCACACCCATGACGCCACCCGAAGCACCCAAGGTTGGATAGAAGCCGCCGGTAAAGTAATGCACGACAAGCAACTGCGCGATCGCGGCACCGATCACGCAAACGAAATAATAGATCGCGAATGGACGTGCACCAAACAACCTTTCAATCTGACCGCCGAACATCCACAACCCGATCATGTTGAACAGGATGTGGGTGAAACTTCCATGCAGAAATGCGTAGCTGACCACCTGCCAAACCTCAAAGCCAGCCATCAGCGGTACTCCATGGTCGGAGCCGACAAGCTGATGCGGGCCGAGTGGCCACAGTGCAAACTGCACAATCAGGATATCGCCTAGCCACTGCTGCAACAGGAACACCAATCCATTGGCGATCAGCAGGGTTCGGGTAACCAAAGGTAAGTCGTAGGGCATTACGGCGATCGTATCAACAGGCGAAAGCGTGATTCTCGCACAGCGCTTTGCAACACCGAGGCTCAACGCTTCCGCGCAGACGGCAAAGGTGCGCGAGGCCCCCACAACATCGCATCGACATCACGATCCCAGCCATAGCGAGTGAGATCGATTCGGCCACGCACAACCGGTACACCCTCCGCACGCAATCGTCGCGTCTGCTCGCGGAATCCCGCACTACGCGGTGGAAGTGCAATGCGACCATCGGCGCGCACGACCCGGAACCACGGAAGATTTGAGCCATCGGGTGCATCGCGCAGTACCTTGCCGACCATCCGGGCGCGCCTCGGCAAGCCAGCGCGCGCGGCAACTTCGCCATAGCTGACAACACAACCCAATGGAATCAATGCGAGAACGCGCTCGATCGCCGCAATCGCGCTAGCGGCAGCGTCGCGTGCGTTCGCCGCGCAAGACGCGGGCGACTTGGCTGACAAAAATTTCATCGCTGTGGCACGCTAGCACAGGCAAGACCAACTGGAGAATCGCTGGTGCAGAGTTTCGAAGACATTCGTTCCCACGTCGGTAGCAGCTACACGCTGCGGACAAATGATCCGTATCTGATCAGCTTCGACCTGACCCTCGCGGACAATCGCCATCAGGGTATCTATCTGACCGAACTTGAAAGCGACAGCGGGGACAAGTTCCTGCGCATATCGACTCCGATCGGGCCGTTTACCGGTCTCGACGGGATGCGTTGCCTGCGCTTCAACTGGGAACAGCGCACCGGCTATCTCGCCGTCAGCGATCTCGACGGTTCACCGTATCTGCACCTCTGCGAAAACCGCCTGTGCGCGGCGCTTGATGCGGGTGAACTTGATCGCATTATTGGTGAAATGGCCGCGCTCGGCGATCGCATGGAACAGGCAATCTCAAAAGGCAGCGATACGTTCTGAGTGTTCGATTGAATTCCTGCGATACGCCGACAGGGCACGCTCGATCGGTTGATTTCAGCCACCGACCACGCCAGCGCCCACGAGGACGCGCACGAAAAAGTACGCAAGAGCACCGCTGACCGGCAGGGTCAATACCCACGCCCAGATGATGCGTTCAACCACACCCCAGCGGATCGCACGCGGCCGGGTGGCCGCGCCAACGCCCATGATCGCTGCCGAAATATTGTGCGTGGTAGAGACAGGAATACCGAAATGCGATGCCGTAAGAATTACGGCGGCCGATGCCGATTCAGCGGCAAATCCATTGATCGTGTGCAGCTTCACCATCTTGTGACCAAGAGTCTTGATGATGCGCCAGCCACCGGCAGCCGTTCCTGCCGCCATTACCAGAGCACACAGCACCTTGATCCAAACTGCGATTTCAAATTTGCTGTTTGCATCCTCCTGCACGCGCAGAAAACTCAGCCAATCGGGTAGCGTATCGAGAGTGCCGGCGGCAGTCGCGCCGGCCAGCGCCAGCGCAATGATGCCCATCGTTTTCTGTGCATCGTTCATGCCGTGGGAAATACCCATC
>JBDTOS010000018.1:0-18364 GCA_039933095.1 Dokdonella sp. | reverse complement strand
GGTCGGCATCACCCAGAATCGCCGCGTCGAGGCGATGGCCGATCCGCAGCAGCTGCAACAAGTCGTCTGGAACCTGGTCCAGAACGCGCTACGCTACGGGCGCCAGCCGAACCAGCCTGGTCGAGTCGCGGTCGTCGCACGCCTCGCCCAGGACACGCGCGGCGCGCCGCTGATCGAAGTCACCGATCGCGGCCCCGGCATCCCGCCGAAAGTCGCTGCGCAGATTTTCGAGCCCTTTTTCACCACCCACGAATACGGCACCGGGCTCGGCCTGTACATTGCGCGACAAATGGCCGAGGCCTGCCAGGGCACGCTGGAATACGTCCCCATTGCCGGCGGTGGTGCCTGCTTCCGCATCACCCTGCAACCGGCAACGATGCTGACACCGAGACCGATGTCGCATCGGCATCCTGTGTGACTTGCGCCGATCCGGAGCACGCAAACGATTCGCGCGCTTTGCTTTGCAAGCCCGCGCGAACTAACCTTTGCACTGGTTCGCCTTTTCACTCAGGGGACGCATGAGCAAGCAGATCGCGTTGGTCGTCGATGACGAGCGGGATATCCGCGCGCTGTTGAGCCTTACTCTCGGCCGTATGGGGCTACAAGTGGAAACGGCAGCGACGGTCGCCGAGGCGCGCCAGAAGCTCGCTGAGCAATCCTACGCATTGTGCTTTACCGACATGCGCTTGCCCGATGGCTCGGGCCAGGAAGTGATCGAACTGGTCGCCAGGGAATATTCCGACACGCCGATCGCGATGATCACCGCCTATGGCAATGTCGATGCGGCTGTCGGTGCGCTCAAGGCCGGCGCGTTCGATTTCGTTTCCAAACCCGTCGACATCAATGTGCTGCGCCGACTCGTGCAGACCGCGCTGCGGCTCGCCGAGACCAAGCGTGCCGACCAGGGCACCAGCAGCAGCAAGCTTGTTGGCGACTCGCCGCCGATGCAGGAGTTGCGCGCAACGATCGCGAAAATTGCGCGTAGCCAAGCCCCGGTGTACATCGCCGGGGAATCCGGCGTCGGCAAGGAACTGGTCGCGCGGCTGATCCACGAACTCGGGCCGCGTGCGACGACGGCGTTTGTTCCGGTCAACTGCGGCGCGATTCCCTCCGAACTCATGGAAAGCGAATTCTTCGGTCACAGCAAGGGCAGTTTCACCGGAGCCGTTGGCGACAAGGCCGGATTGTTCCAGGCTGCGCAGGGCGGCACTTTGTTTCTCGACGAAGTTGCCGAACTGCCGATCCACATGCAGGTGAAACTGCTGCGCGTGATCCAGGAAAAAGCCGTACGTCCGATCGGCGCGAATGCCGAAGTGCCCGTGGATGTGCGCATTCTCTCGGCCACCCACAAGAATCTCGCCAAACTCGTCGATGCCGGCACGTTTCGGCAGGACTTGTTCTATCGCATCAACGTGATCGAACTGCGCGTGCCACCGCTGCGCGCGCGTCGCTCGGATATCCCCATGCTTGCCACACGCGTGCTGGAAAGGCTCGCAAAGGAAAACAGCAGCCCGCCAGCCCAGTTGACTGCCAGCGCGCTGGAAAGTCTCAACACCTACGAATTCCCCGGCAATGTACGCGAGCTTGAAAACATCCTCGAACGCGCGGTTGCGATGTGCGAGAACAACTCGATCGAAACGGATGATCTGCGTTTGCCGCAGCATGCCCCGGTGAGCGCAGCACCTGCGCAAACACCCCAAATGCAATCCGACCACCAATCAAATCGGCAATCCAGCCTGCAAAGTGTCGCCCGCAACGGCAGCGGCCAACCCGATGGTGAATTCACCACAGCATTCCAGACACCGCCGCCGTCCTCCAACGGCGCGTCGGCAAGCAGCGAGTCCGACAGCGATTTCGGCGATCTCGCCTCCGCCGTCGCCGAAACCGAACGCGCCGCGATCATGAAAGCCCTCGAAGCTACCCGCTGGAACCGCACCGCCGCCGCCCGCCAACTCGGCCTCACGCTACGCCAGCTTCGCTATCGGTTGGAGAAGCTCGGGATTGAGTGACGCGCTTTTGCATGCGTATTGGACGCCCGCAGCAAACTCTCGTACGATGCGACCGACATCGCATGCTTTCGTCGAGAAACCAAGCATGCGACCGGCAATACAGCGCCAAGTGCGACATCAAGGGGATGCGGTTCTTACATATGCCGTCATTTACTGACACCGGCAGCCAGCAACGCGCTATCGCGCTTTCGGGCAATCGACACCGCCGATGATCCTCGTACAGCCCCTTCTGCGCTGTACCACCCCGCCGGCTCCGCCGCAAAAGCCTCAAATTCCCTTGTTTTTACTGACGGTGCAGCCTCGTCGTGCGAGCTTGGCACGCTTTCTGCTCTATCAGATCACGCTTCCGACGGATGTCGAGGCGGGCGACCACGGATCGTCAAGTAACGCCCGACCGGTCGGAAGAAGAAAACCAGGGAGCGCCATCAACCCAACCGTTGCACACTTTCACTAACCAACGAACGTCCCCAAACCGAAGAAGAGGAATTTACCCAATGAACGTCAAGAACACGAAAGGCTTTACCCTGATTGAACTGATGATCGTTATCGCGATCATCGCCATCCTGGCCGCCATCGCTTTGCCGGCGTATCAGGACTACACCGTCCGTGCTCGCGTCTCTGAACTGGCCATTATTGCCAGCGCAGCGAAGAACACGGTTGCGGAAAACATCGCTAACAACGGTGGGACGATCCCGGCCACGGCATGCGCCGGAGTGGATACCGCTATCACTGCGACCGTAAACACGGCAAGCATGACCTGTGGCGCCGCCACTGGCGTTATTGCGGTGACTGGAACGGCCAAAACTAACAGTACCACCCTAACTTTCACACCGGCAGTTGGTACTGGCGCCATCGGTACCACATGGGTCTGCTCCACGACTCCGGCTGCGAACTTCAAATATGCTCCGGCAGAGTGCCGTAACTGATAGTTCTAAATAGTGACATCCCAAAAGCCCCGCTCTTGCGGGGCTTTTTTTGAGGCACATCGCACATTTAACCAACTCATGCGGAACACTTGGCATGCTTAATGCTGGTAACTGAATACCATTCCAAATCGGCCAAGTGAGGCCATACATGTATGAACACATCTCGGGGATTCACGCTGATCGAATTGATGATTGTTATTGCGATCATCGCGATTCTTGCCGCGATTGCACTGCCGGCCTATCAGGATTTCACCATTCGCGCCCGGGTATCCGAGGCTCTGTTTTTGGCGTCTGCCGCCAAAGCGACCATCGTGGAGAATATTTCCAGTGAGAATGCGGTGAATGCGAACGCATGCAACGGCGTTGCAACGCTTGCCGTTGCTACAGAAAATGTATCCTCTTTTGATTGCATCGGAAACGGGGTCGTCACCGTAAGCACAACCGTGATAGCTGGCTCCGTGACGCTAACCTTGACACCGACACGCGTCAGCGCAAGCGAGCCAGTGACATGGACTTGTGCACACACCGCAGGTGCCGACAAGCACGTTCCTGCCGAGTGCCGCGGTTGATCTAGGTATTACGTGTTCCAAATTGGTTTTTCGTTGTGATGGAGTTGTGACGGAACGGAGCGCTTGAAACGCAAAAAGCGTATTCTGCGTGCCCCTCAGAACATGACGAAAACCTCCATGAACGATCTGATGAGCAACGTGCTCGAACACCTTGGCCCGGCGCAGATCGATGCCATCGCTCAGAAGCTCGGCGTTTCGCCTGAGCAGGCCAGCAATGCGATTGAACAAGCCTTGCCGCTATTGACCGGCGGCCTCGCGCATTCGGCATCCGATCCGCAAGGTGTCGACGCCCTGCATAACGCGCTCAGCAACGATCACAGCGGTATCGATATCGGCGGCTTGCTCGGTGGTCTGCTTGGCGGCGGGGCGAGCGCCGATGGTGGCGGCATCCTCGGTCATATTTTCGGACCCAAACAAACCCAAGCCGCGCAAGGCCTCGGCCAATCCAGCGGCATCGGCACTCAGAACGCCGGCCAGTTGATGGGCATGCTCGCGCCGATTCTGATGGGAGTGCTCGGCAACATGACCAAAAGCCAGGGCCTCGACAGCGGTGGCCTTGGCGGCTTGCTCGGCCAGCAAGCACAACACGTGCAAAACAGCACTGCCGGTGGCCTGCTCAGCGCCGTGCTCGATCACAACGGCGACGGCCATATCGATTTGTCGGAGATCATGCAGGCGGGGCAGAGCGTCCTCGGCGCGTTTACGCGAAGAAGCTGATCTGCGCCACAGCTGGCGCGAAATCGGCTCGCCGACTCAAACGCGATAGCCGCGATGGATCGCTACGATACCGGCGGACAGATTACGCACGTCGACGCGCACCAGACCGGCCGCTTCCATCATTGCCTTGAGCGTCGCCTGATCGGGATGGCGACGGATTGATTCGGCGAGGTAGCGGTAGCTGGCCTCGTCGTCGGCAATGAGCTTTCCGATGCGCGGCAACACCTGGAACGAGTGGAAGTCGTATAGCGGTTTGAGTGCTTCGGCTTTAAGCGCGGAAAATTCCAGTACGAGCGCGCGACCGCCGATCTTCAGCACGCGATGGATTTCGCTGAGTGCGTTTTCCTTGCGGGTGACGTTGCGCAAGCCGAATGCCATCGTCACGCAATCGAAACTGCGATCAGGGAAAGGCAGAGCCTCTGCATCCATCTGCGCCCAGGCAAGGCCGCGTGTCATGCCACGATCGGTCAGGCGATCGCGGCCGACGCGCAGCATGTCGCCATTGATATCGCCGACCACGATCTGTCCGCGCTCGCCGACGCGCGGCATCAGCAGAGCTGCGATATCGCCGGTGCCACCGGCAAGATCGAGCACACAATCGCCGGCGCGCACGCCGCTGGTCGCAACGAAGTGGCGCTTCCATAATCGATGCAATCCGAACGACATCAGGTCGTTCATCACGTCGTAGCGCCGCGCCACGGACGAGAACACATCGCCGACGAGGCGCGCCTTGTCGTCCTCGGCGACTTCGCGATATCCGAAGTGGGTAGTAGGTGCGTCGGTCATGGATTGCTTGAGAGCGACAGAAGCCGCGACGGCGATGTCATGCGGTCAATAGTAACGAAGCTTGATTCCGAGCGTTCGCCATTCACGATTGATCGCGCAACCAGCGCGCGGCGTCGAGGGCGAAGTAGGTGAGGATTGCGTCGGCGCCGGCGCGCTTGATGCCGGTAAGTGCCTCTAGGACGCAGGCGCGTTCTTCAAGCCAGCCGTTTTGCGCGGCGGCTTTCAGCATCGCGTATTCACCGCTGACTTGATAGGCGAACGTCGGCATGCCGAAGCGTTGCTTTACGCGACGCAGGATGTCGAGATACGGCATGGCCGGCTTGACCATGACGATGTCGGCACCTTCGTCGATATCGAGCGCAACTTCGCGCATCGCTTCGTCGCTGTTGGCCGGATCGATCTGATACGTGTACTTGTTGCCCTTGCCGAGGCTCGCAGCTGAGCCGACGGCGTCGCGAAACGGGCCGTAGAACGATGAGGCGTACTTGGCAGCGTAGGCAAGGATCCGCGTGTGGATGTAACCGTTCGCTTCGAGTGCTATACGGATCGCGCCGACGCGGCCATCCATCATGTCCGATGGCGCGACCATGTCGGCACCGGCCTCCGCATGTGACAGTGCCTGTTTGACCAGAACCTCGATGGTCGGATCGTTGACGACGTAGCCGCTTGCGTCGATCAAACCATCTTGCCCATGCGTGGTGTACGGATCGAGCGCGACATCGGTGATGACACCGAGATCGGGAAACGATTTCTTGAGCGCACGCACCGCGCGTTGTGCGAGACCATCTGGATCGTACGCCTGATGTGCATCGTCGCTTTTTGCGTCGAGCGGCGTTACCGGAAACAGTGCGAGCGCCGGGATGCCGAGTTCCACGGCTTGTGCGGCAATGCCGAGCAAGCCATCGATCGACACGCGTTCGACGCCGGGCATCGACGGCACCGGCTCGCGCACATCACTGCCTTCGCGCACGAACACCGGCAGGATCAGATCGCTCGAACTCAGGCGAGTCTCGCGCATCAGGGCGCGCGAGAACGCGTCGCGACGCATCCGGCGTGGGCGGGTCATTGGGTAGGCCATGGGATCACCGCAAGTTTGAAGCGAGCGAACTCGTTGCCGCGCATTGTAATGAATGCACCGATCCGCAGCTTCGATTGCGCGCACGGTTTGCATGGCGGAGGAGAAAAATACGTGCAACGCTATTGCAATACGCGCTCCATCTTGGTTTGATGCGCGCAGCATCGCGCAGGGGCAGCGCGTGCAGGAGAAATGAGTGCGACGAAGGTTGTTGGCCGAAAGATCGAACGAATGAGGTTGCCTTGGCAGGCATACTGATCGTCGAACGATCAACCACGCTCAGCCACGTGCTGAAGCGAACACTGGACGCGGCTCATTTGACCCCGCGCGGCGAACTGACCTCCTTCGCCGACGCCCTCACCCACTTCCGCAGCCAATCCGCTGGCAACGATAGCTATTCCGTCGTCGTGATCGGAGCTCCAGCAAGGGCGACGCGCGAGTTTCTCGATCTGCTTGAATTCCTGCGCAGTGATCCAGCCGCGCCGATCACGCTGCTGATGACCCACGAGGCAACTAGCGAAGCGCAAGCCTGGACCAACTCGCTGCGCAATGGTCATCTGCTGTTGTGGTCGCAATTCGCGCGTTTGCCGACCTTGGTACTGCGGCTGAGCCCCGAAGAAGGACGCGGTCCGGCAGCGCCGAGCGAGGGCGACGGCCTGCGTCTGCTGTTCGTCGATGATTCGCGCACCGTGCGGCTTGGCTATAAACGCCTGCTCCAGCGCAGCGGGTTTGTCGTCGATACCGCCGAATCGCTCGCGCAGGCGATCGACGCCGAGGAGAAAAATCCCTATGACCTGATCATCGTCGACTATCTGCTGTCCGATGGCAGCGGCGACGAACTGTGTCGGCGCATCGCTGCCGTTGATTCACGCGCGGTAATTGCAGTGCTGACCGGCAGCTATCGCGAGGACATCGTCAAGCGCTGCCTCGATGCGGGTGCCAGTGAGTGCATGTTCAAGAACGAGGCGGTCGATCTGTTCGTCGCGCGGGTGCGCTTGCTCGCGCGGCAAGTCATCCTGCAACGCGCGATCGATACCGATCGCCAACGCCTTGACGGCATGCTCGGCGCGATCGGCGAAGGTGTTTTCGGTATCGATGCCGCGTCGCGCATCAGCTTTGCAAATCCTGCTGCGCTGCGCATGCTCGGCTACGACGATGACGCGGAATTGATCGACGCCGATGCATTTGCCCGCTTGCAGCCACATACGCTCGATGGCAGCGAGCTGGCGCTCGAGGATTCGCCGTTTCGGCAGCGCGAACGCGCGCACGATGAACCGACTCCCGCTATGGGCACAGCGGAAATCCAGCGCGATGTCGAAGTCGCATTTCGCCGCAAGGATGGTGGCGTACTACAGGTCGATGTCACTCTCGTTCCGCTGCTGAATGGCGGTCGCGACGCCGGCGCCATATTTGTGTTCCGCGATCTGTCCGAATATCAGCGCGCCGAGAAGCTGCACCACGAGTTAAGCCACGACCAGGCGACCGGACTGTTCAATCATCGCCATCTCGGCGAGCTGCTCGCCTTCGACGTGATGCGCCGACGCGAACAAGGCGGCTACTCCGCACTGCTCGTCATCGACATCGAGAGAAACCCTCGCGGCGACGATGGGCAAGTACATCCCGATCTGCTGACGACTCTTGCCGGGATTCTCAAGCAGCAGCGTCAGACCGGTGAACGCCTTGCCCGGCTCGACGATCATCGTCTGGCGATTCTGTATTCCGATGTCGAATTGGAAAATCTTCCGCATCTTGCCGAGCGCGCGCGATTGCTGCTCGTTGAAGCACGCGATCGCAGCGCCGATGGTGCGCGCCGCAATGCGGTGATTGCCGTATGCGTTATTGGCAGTGAAACGGCATCGGCCGAAGCGGTGTTCGAGCGAGCGCGTCGCGCTTGCCAGCGCGCCCGTCGACGCGGCGCACGGGCGATCGAAATCGATACTGGTGCAATAGATTCGCGCAGCGCACACGAAATGGCGACGCTGTGGAGCGATCGCTTCCGCGCTGCGATAGCCCAGGAACGCCTCGTGCTATTGGCGCGCCCGGTTGCACCCATGGGATCGCTGCCGACCTTTGACGGCGGCGCGCTGGTTGGGCAGGAATGGCGGGTTGCGCGCGATGCTACAAACGGGCGCGATGCCGCAAGCGGACGCGAATTCATTTTCGACGTCAGCACGCGCATGGTCGGCAGGAACGGTCAGCTCGTTACGCCCGGCGTTTTTGCGCCGCTCGCAGCGCGCATCGGCATGATGGCGCGCATCGATCGCTGGGTGATTGAGCGTCTGCTGAAACATATCGCCATGATCAGTGAGCGAATCGACCATGTCGCCTTCGTGGTCGAGTTGTCGCGCAGCACGCTTGTCGACGTCGATGCGCTGCGCGCGATCGAGGATTTGATCGCCGCTGCAGGTGGTTCGCCGCGTCACCTGATTCTTGTGATTGCCGACAGCACCAGCCCGATCGATGCGGCGATAGATGGCCGGTCGATTGCACGTCTGCGTGCGCTCGGTTGTCGCTTCGCGCTCGGGAATTTCGGGACCGCGGGAAACTCGTTCACTGAGCTGCGCCACATGGCGATGGACATGGTCCGCATCGATGGCCGCTTCGTCCAAGCGATGTCAACCAGCGACAGCGATCGACGCATGGTCGGCGCGCTCGCCCAGTTCGCGCGCAATCTCGGTTTGATGACGATTGCCGAGAATGCCGACAGCTCGGCGATCGTGCAGGCGCTGCGTGACGCCGGTATCGAATACGCGCAGGGCGACTGGATTGGCGTACCGAGCCTGCTCCGGCGTATCGATTTCGCGCGATTGTTCCCGGCGCAATAGGTACCCAGTCTCGCGCCGTCATTGATCGTTCGAACGATCGCCCGAACGATCGGTCAGTGCCGCTGTCTCATTTCCGGCACCACATTACGAGCCGACTTCGTGGCCAGATTTGGGCACGGTTAATGCATGTTTGTTAAAGTAGCGTTATTCCACTTTCCGCCAATATTTGCTAGAGTCAACTTTAAGTTGACCGGCTATCTAGCTGTAGAGATACAAAAAAATGCTTTCTCCGATGATTTTGACGCTTTCCCTCTTGTCCGTTCTGGCGATCTTGTCAGTCCGGCGAATTCCGCAGGGACAGGTCTACACGATGCGTCGGGTTGGCGGTCACACGCGGGTTTTGAGCGCCGGTACCCATCTCGTAGTGCCGCTGCTTGAACGCGTCGCCCACAAAATTCAGCTGACCGGCAACATGCTTGCGTTCGATACCGCGTCAGCATCGACTGCTCCAATGCGGGCGACCTTGTATTTCCAGGTGATTGAACCTGAGCGCGCCGATCCGGTGATCGACGGCGTCAGCGATCTGTTGCACTCGCGTGTAAATCAACTGCTTGGCGATGCGGCCCTCCCGCCTGACTTGCTCGAACGCCGGCACTGGCTAAAGCAGACGATCAACTCTGAACTGCGCGAGCGCGGCCTGCTGGTTACGCGCGTCGAACTCGACAACGCCGCCTGATTTGCAGCGGAGGATCGCGACGCGATCCGGAACGGAAGGAACAGCAGGCACCTCGAGTGCTCCGGGCGCAATTGCGCTCAATGCTCGACTTGGCGCGCCGATGCACCGATACTCGCCGCCCGCGCGAGCCGGCGTAAACGCAAATCGTCCCAGTCGTGATGACTGATCGCTCCCTCCTCCGCCAACGCCTGACCGATGGCCTGCGCACGCTCGACGTGGCATTGCCGCTGACCGGCGTCGAGCGCCTGCTCGACTACGTCGATCTGTTGATGCGCTGGAACAGCGCCTACAACCTGACCGCAGTGCGCGATCCAGCGCAGATCATCCCTCGACATCTGCTCGATTCGCTGGCGATTGCAGCCTATGTACAAGGCGCGACCCTGGCCGATCTCGGCTCAGGCGCAGGCTTGCCAGGCATCCCGCTCGCCGTACTCGCGCCTGATCGACAATTCCTGCTGGTTGATGCGAACGGCAAGAAGGCGCGTTTCCTGCGCGAAGCAGTGCGGCGGCTGGAACTTGCCAATGTGCGTGTCGCCGAGTGTCGCGTCGAGGAAGTCACCGGCAGTTTCGACTGCATCTGCGCGCGCGCGTTTGCGTCATTGGCTGAAATGCTCGCCTGGGGCGGCCGCCTGCTCGCGCCCGAAGGTCGCTGGCTGGCCATGAAGGGACGTTTCCCGCAAGATGAACTAGGCGCGGTGACCGGGGGCTTTCGTATCGATACCGTGCATGCGCTCACCGTGCCCGGTTTGGACGCGGAGCGCCATCTCGTGGTAATCAAGCGCACGGATTTCGGGCTGGGTCGGACCGATCCCGTACCGCAAGACGTTCAATAATGCAGCACACAGTACCAGCCAACATCGAAACCGGGGCATTCGCATGACTCGCATCATCGCCGTCGCCAACCAGAAAGGTGGCGTCGGCAAAACCACCACTGCGGTGAATCTCGCGGCCGCGCTGACCGAGACGCGACGACGCGTGCTGCTCGTCGATCTCGATCCGCAAGGCAATGCGACGATGGCGTCGGGCGTCGACAAGCGCAAGGCCAAACCCAACGGCTGCGATGTGCTGCTCGATGAAGTGCCTATTGAGAGTGCGATCGTCGCAACCGAAGCCGGTTTCGATCTGCTGCCGGGCGGCACCGACTTGACCGCCGCCGAAATCAAATTGATGGATGCACTCGCGCGCGAGTCGCGGCTCAAGGAACAGCTGGCCAAACTCGGCGATCGCTATAAAACCATACTGATCGATTGCCCGCCGAGCCTGCATCTGCTGACCTTGAATGCGCTGACGGCTGCGCACGGCGTGTTGATTCCTGTGCAATGCGAATACTTTGCGCTGGAAGGACTGTCGAGTCTGCTTGAAACAATCGAAGCGGTACGGCGGCGGCTCAATCCGCAACTGCAAGTCGATGGCTTGCTGCGCACGATGTTCGATGTGCGCAATAACCTCGGCAACGAAGTGTCGACGCAACTGACCAGTCATTTCGGCGACAAGGTGCTGCGCTCAATCATCCCGCGCAATATCCGCCTTGCCGAAGCGCCGAGCCACGGCAAACCGATCAATCTCTACGACCGCGAGTCACGCGGCGCGATCGCTTATCTTGGTCTGGCCGGGGAAATGCTGCGGCGCGAACGCGGTCCGGTCGCAGGTGCTGTCCGCGCCGCGAGCGCCTGAGGAACTAATACGTATGGCAAACCGCAAACCCAGCCTCGGCCGCGGCCTCGATGCCCTGCTCGGGACTGGCAACAACGATGCGAATGGCGAGTCCGACGGCGAGCTGCGCACGTTGAACATCACCTCGATCCAGCCGGGGAAGTACCAGCCGCGCCAGTCGATTGATCCGCAGCGACTCGACGAACTCGCCGCATCGATCAAGGCGCAAGGTCTGATCCAGCCGGTGGTCGTGCGGGCGATCGACAAGAACCGCTTCGAGTTGATTGCCGGCGAACGGCGTTGGCGCGCGGCGCAGAAAGCCGGCCTCAGCGAGATTCCCGCGCTGGTGCGTCAGGTGGCCGACCAGGCCGTCGTCGCCATGGCGCTGATCGAAAATATCCAGCGCGAAGATCTGTCGCCACTGGAAGAATCGCAGGCACTGGCGCGACTGATCGAGGAATTCGGACTGACCCATCAGCAGGCCGCTGACGCGGTCGGACGCTCGCGCGCAGCGGTATCCAATTTGTTGCGCCTCGCGGAATTGCCGCGCGAAATCAAGAAGCTGCTGGATGAGCGCAAGCTCGACATGGGCCATGCGCGTGCATTGCTCACGTTGCCGGCGGCGCGCGCGATCGCCTTGGCGCGCAAGGCGGTCGAACTCCAATGGAGCGTACGCGAGCTCGAAGAAGCAGCTCGCGGCAGTGCCTCGACTGCGACCAAGAAACCCAAACGCACCTCGGCGCGCGATCCGAATATCACCGCGCTTGAGCGCGATCTGTCGGAAAAACTCGGCGCGCGCATCGCGATCACCCATCGTCGCGGTGGGCGCGGTCAACTCGTCATCCACTATCACAGCCTGGACGAACTCGATGGCATCCTGCGCCGCATTCGTTGATCGGCGACAATGAGCAGCCGTCAGGGAACTTCAGCGCCATGACCGAGCTTTCCGTCGTTGTTCCGGTTTTCAACGAGCGCGATAACGTGTTGCCGTTGATCGGCGAAATCGCCGCCGCGTTGCGCGGCTCGATTTCATTCGAGATCGTCTACGTCGACGATGCGAGCAGCGACGACACTCTCGCGCTGTTGACCGCCGCGAAATCGGACTACCCCGAGTTGCGCGTGATTCGGCATCTATCCCAGAGCGGACAAAGCACGGCGATACGCAATGGCATAAAGGCAGCGCGTGGCGCATGGATCGCGACGCTCGATGGTGACGGCCAGAACGATCCGGCCGATATTCCCAAACTGCTGGCGATGCGCGCGGAGTCGCAGCGCGAGATCAAGCTATTCGCCGGCTGGCGTGTCGATCGCAAGGACAGCGCCAGCAAGCGCTTCGGCTCGCGTTTCGCCAATGCGTTGCGAAGTCGCCTGCTGCGCGATGAAACACCCGATACCGGCTGCGGCATCAAGTTGTTCGAACGTGCCGCGTTTCTCGATTTGCCGTACTTCGATCACATGCACCGCTACTTGCCTGCGCTGATGCAGCGCGCCGGCTGGCAGGTGCGCAGCGTGCCGGTCAATCACCGTCCGCGAGGCGGCGGCGTTTCCAAGTACAACAATTTCGGCCGCGCGATGGTCGGCATTTCCGACCTGCGCGGGGTGTCGTGGTTGATCCGTCGCTCGCGCCGCACGGAGCTCGAAGAAATCTGATCAATCTTGCCGGCGGAGGCGATTTCCGCTATAAAGCTCGGCTGGTTTTACCGAACCCGGCCGATTAGGGCATCGAAAGTTCGGCCACGTGGAGACGGATACGTAGTCCTTCCGCGCGAATCGCCAGATACCTCCAGCACTGCGTGGCGCGAAGCGCCGCTGGGCCGCCACCGTCCTGGCCAAGGGCGGCAACGAATGATCTCAACGAAAACCTGAGGATCCCATGGCCAAAGTCTGCCAAGTCACCGGCAAGGGTGCACAGTCCGGAAACAATGTGTCCCATGCCAACAACAAAACCCGGCGCCGCTGGTTGCCGAATCTGCACGATCGCCGTTTCTGGGTGGCGGGCGAAAACCGTTGGATCAAGCTCTGCGTTTCAAGCCACGGTTTGCGCACGATCGACAAGAAGGGCATCGAAGTCGTGTTGGCCGAGCTGCGCGGTCGCGGCGAGAAAATCTGAGGAGTACTGAATCATGGCGTCGAAACGCGACAAGATCCGTCTGGTGTCCTCGGCCGGTACCGGCCATTTCTACACCACCGAAAAGAACAAGAAGAACACTCCGGACAAGATGGAGATCAGCAAGTACGATCCCGTCATCCGCAAGCACGTTGCCTACAAGGAAGCGAAGATCAAGTAATGATCTTCCCTGTGCTGCAAACAAAAAGCCCGCCATTGGCGGGCTTTTTTCATACTTGGATTATTGAGTCGTCGATGATTTAGCTATCGACGAAGACCAGCTCCCATCTCAACCGCGCGAGTGCGCGAGCTGATAGCCCTTGAGGCGCGTCGAGAAATCAGCCAGCGCGCGAATTCCGGTTGCCTCTGCCTCGCGACACCATTGCCCCAGGCTTTCCAGCATTGCCTCGGCGTTGCGGCCGTTGCGCTCGGTGAGCGTCGAAAGACGCGCGCGAAATTCACAGACGATACGCAGCGTTGGCCGCTTGTCGACAAACGCGGTCAACCGTTCACGCGAGCCAGCGTCGAGCCAACGTCCGCCATTGGCGAGCGCCTTGCGCAGCTTGCGCGGCAAGGATTTCAACTTCGCGCCAGCCTGCGCGGCGTCCTCGCGCAAGGTCGGAGCGATCACACCGCGGAAGTAATCGCTCATGACGTGGAAGCGGTGCGACAGGATTGCCTTCAGCGTCTCGCCATCGGGCAGATTTACGTTCGGCCGTATATCGAGCGTCGGCGCGACGCGCAGCACGGTGGCCAGCTTGAGTTTTTCGCAAATGCGGATGATCGCCCAACCGATATCGAACTCGAAGCGACGCAGCGAAAACTTGGCCGAACTCGGGAATGCATGATGGTTGTTGTGCAGTTCCTCGCCACCGATCCAGAAACCCCACGGCGACAGGTTGGTCGACGTGTCGGCCGTCTCGAAGTTGCGATAACCCCACCAATGGCCAACGCCATTGACGATGCCGGCCGCCCAGAACGGAATCCAGACCATCTGCAGCGCCCACAAGGCCAAGCCGACGACGCCGAACAGCGCGATGCTGGTCAGCGCGAGCACGGTCGGACCCATCTCTGGATGGGCCGCATAGATATTGCGCTCAATCCAATCGTCCGGCGTACCCATGCCGTACTTCTCGACCGCTTGGGGGTCGCGCGAAGCTATGCGATACAGGTCCACGCCCTGCCACAGCACCTTGTCGATACCGTGGATCATCGGGCTATGCGGATCTTCTTCGGTCTCGCACTTGGCGTGATGCTTGCGGTGCACAGCAACCCACTCCTTGGTCACCATTGCGGTCGAAAGCCACGCCCAGAGCCGGAAAAAATGGGCCAGTACCGGATGAAAGTCGACCCCACGATGGGTCTGGCTGCGGTGCAGGTACAAGGTCACCGTCAGAATGGTGAGCTGGGTCACCACCATGAAATAAATGATCCAAGTTCCCCACGAAGCCTGGGTCAGGCCGCGGGATGCAAAGCTCAGGAGAGTGTCAAACATGGCACCTGCCGAAAAAAAGGGAGTTGATGCAACAACTTGCCGACTATACGCGAGCATAGATGGCGCTGCCAGCGGGATAATCAAGCGCCCGTCGATAGGGCACACTATAGGCCGCTACAAGCCACACCGCCCTTCCTTAGTATTTAACACCCTCGATACGTGAATCCCGAAGCACATCCTGCCGCTACACCACAACCACTGCTGAGCCTGGACTGCGTCAGTCGCCGGCTGGCCGGCCGCAGTATCGTCAGCGAGATCACTCTCGATCTGAACAAGGGCGAGGCACTCGGTTTGCTTGGCGTCAACGGCGCCGGCAAGACGACGACGTTGAAACTGCTGGCCGGCGTACTCGCCCCCGACACTGGAACCGTGCGGATTGAAGGTCGAGATTTGTACGACGAGCCGCAACTCGGCCGACGCCTGATCGGTTACCTGCCGGAAATTCCGCCGTTGCATTCGGAACTGACGGTCACCGAGTTTCTGAATTTCTGTGCGCGCCTGCATGGTGTGACCAAGGCCAAAATCGGCCAGGCAGTCGAACGCGCAATCGAGCGCAGTGAACTTGGTGATGTGCGTCGACGCTTGATCGGCGCCTTGTCCAAGGGCTATCGGCAACGCGTCGGCATCGCCCAGGCAATCCTGCACGAACCCGACCTGATCGTGCTCGACGAACCAGCGTCGGGCCTCGATCCGGTACAGGCGCTGAAACTGCGCGCATTGATTCGCAGTCTGCGCACGGACCACGCGGTCGTGCTGTCGACGCATGTGTTGAGCGATGTCGTCGCCTGCTGCGATCGCGTGGCGATCCTGCACGAAGGGCGTATGCGCTATCAGGGCCGCATCGATACGATCGGTGACCAGCGGCGATTGCGCATTCGCGTTGCGCGCGCGCTGGCGGCCACCGACTGGTCAGCGATCGCATGCGTTTCCCATGCAGATGCAATCGACGCGTCACAGTGGCAGGTGACGCTGCGCTCCGGCTGCGCACCGGCCGACTTGGCTGCAGAAATTGTCAACCGCGATTGGGGTCTGACCGATCTGCGCGATGACAACACCGCGCTGGAGGAAATTTTTCTGCGTATCGCCAGCAGCGAGCCTGTCAGCCATTCAACCATCGCCGAGGCGGCATGAGTGCCTTGGTGATCGCCCGCCATGAGTGGCGTCGCCAACTTGTGCAACCCTTTGTGTGGACGCTCGCGGCAATCGTGATCGCATTGATGGCGTGGCAGTTTCTGCTTGCGCTGGCCGGGTTTGTGCAAATCAGTGCCCAGCTGAACGCACAGGCGAATGCACCCGGCGTAACCGATCTGGTTGCCGTACCGCTGCTCGGCACGCTGTCCAACCTGTTGTTGTTGATCGTGCCGTTGCTGACGATGCGCTCGTTTGCCGGCGAGCGTCGCGCACATACCTTGCCATTGCTGCTCGCTGCGGGCATCAGCGATTCGCGCATCGTGATCGGCAAGTACCTCGGCGCACTCGGCATCGTGCTCGCAATTCTCGCCTTGATCGTGCTGATGCCGCTCGCGCTCGGTTTCGGCACATCGCTCGATTTGGGCAAGCTAACGGCGGCGACGCTCGGACTCGCTCTGTTCGCCGCCGCGTTGACCGCGATCGGCGTGCTGTGCTCGGCGTGGACAGCGCAACCAGCGCTCGCTGCCGGTGCCGCGCTTGCACTTGCAAGTGTACTCAGTGTTCTCGATCTCGGCGCGCGCATGCAGGGCATCGAAAACGACGCAATCAACTACTTCGCCCTGCCGACGCACTTGCAGCCGTTTTTTCGTGGCATCGTCGCAAGCATCGATATTGTCTATTTTTTGCTGATCGTCGCAGTCTGCCTGATTCTGGCGACGCGCCGACTCAACGATTTGCGTTGGCATCCGGACTGATGCAAGAACGTCTTGCCCGTCTTGCTTTCACCCTGATCGTTCTTGCGGCAGCAGTGTGTGTTGCCTTTCTAAGCACGCGCTACGGCTTCGAGCGTGATTTCAGTGCCGGTGCCCGATCGAGTCTGACTGACGCTTCAGTGAAGTTGCTCGGCACGCTCGATGCGCCACTTGAGGTGACTTCGTACGCGCGTGCCGGCGGCGGTTTGCGTCCGCTGATCAGCGAATTCATTGCGCGCTACCAGCGTGCGAAGCACAACATCGACCTTCATTTCGTCGATCCCGATAGCGACCCTGGCGCGATGCGTTCCGAGGGTGTGCGTATCGATGGTGAGATCGAACTGCACTATCACGACCGCAGCGAGCGGCTGCGCGTGCTCAGCGAATCGGAATTCAGCAGCGCGTTGTTGCGACTCGCCCGCAGTGGCGAACATGTGGTCGCGTTTCTCGAAGGTGAAGGCGAGCGCCAGCGGCTCGGCAAGGCCAACGCCGATCTCGGCCAGTTCGTTGCCGGTTTGAAGGAGCAAGGCATACGCGTGGTCAACCTGCCTCTTGCGAGCAATGCCAGGGTCCCGCAAAACACCGAGCTGCTGGTGGTCGCAAATCCCCAGGTCGCGCTGGCGCCGGCGACCATCACCGCATTGACCGATTACATAGAACGCGGCGGCAATCTGCTCTGGCTGACCGAACCCGGCGAGAACGTCGGGCTTGATCCGCTGGCGACGGCGCTGTCGATGCATGTGTTGCCCGGCACGGTCGTCGATGGCAATGGCGAGGCATTCGGACTCGACGACCCGAGTTTCGTTGCGATCAACCGCTATCCCGATCATGCGATTACACGTGCCTTTGTGTTGACCACGTTATTCCCGCAACCGGCGGCCCTCGCGCAATTGACCAACTCACAATGGAAATTCAACTCATTGCTGAAGACATCGCCTAAATCGTGGAACGAGACCGGACACATTCCAAAAGCCGGCGAAGCCGCCGGAAACGTGCGCTATGACGCCGATGCCGGCGAAATTTCCGGGCCACTCGATCTCGGCTTTGCATTGAGCCGGACATCGCCAAGTCCGGACAAACGCGAGCAACGCGCCGTCGTTATCGGCGACGGCGATTTCCTGTCGAACAGTTTTCTCGGCAATGCCGGAAATCGCGATTTCGGCATGCGTCTATTCAATTGGCTGCTCAACGACGATGCCTTGATCGATGTGCCCGAGCGCAGCGCGCCGGATCGCGAACTGAAACTTTCGCAAGCTCAATTGAATGCGTTGAGTTTCGCGCTCCTGATCGGCCTGCCGCTGCTGCTTCTGGTTGTCGGCGGCACGATCGTATGGCGTCGGCGGCGACGCTAGCCGTGCGCCGTCGCGCTCGCAGATGGTTGTGGTTGACTGGGGTTCTAGCCGTCCTCGGTGCAGCAGTATGTCTCGAGGTTCGTCATGAAACTGCGCAGCTTCCGAAACCATTGACCGACCTCGATCCGGGCACTGTGACCACGCTGGAAGTACGTTGCCGTAGCTGCGCCGCGCGCCGCTTCGAGAAAGTCGATGGTCGCTGGCTAATGCGTGCGCCATACGAGATGCCCGCTGATGGAGATGCGATTCGGCGCTTGCTGACAATCACGCGGACGCCGGTGCGCGAGTGGC
>JBDTOS010000017.1:0-18979 GCA_039933095.1 Dokdonella sp. | reverse complement strand
TGCCGGTTCCGACACGGAGCTGTCGAAAATAGCGCCGTCGACGCCGCACGACAAAGGGCCAAACATGAGGAGGTTTAGGTTGAGTGGAGACGCTCAGACAAAGAGATTTAGCGAAGCGTTGGCCGCGGTGCTGAGTGCTTAATCCTGGGTATCTGACGGGCGCCACGTTGTGCCGCTCAACTCGCAAGTTAGCCGCCGAAGAAGGAGCAGTACAATGCCGCTAGACACAACAGCTCACCTTGACGTCGCAGTCACGCACAATCCGCTGGCGTTCTTTTATGGAGCCTTCACTCCTACCGTAACGATAAACGGCGAGAAACAACGGCGCCCTTGGGGAACCCATTCATTCGAGGTGTCGCCTGGCGCCTATGAAGTATCCGTTTCCTATCCGTGGTTCCTCTCACCCGAGTGTGGCAAGAATACGGTGAATTTCGAACTGCAAGCTGGGCAGCGCAAGACTGTCACGTATCGCGCAGGAGTCATCCGTTACCTGCCGGGAAAAATCACGGTTGAATGAATGCCGTACCGGATTGGCTTTCGTGGCTGGTGTTAGTCGTCGCGCGTGGCTCGGGCGCATAGGCAGCCACGTCACGGCGCTAGTAGCAAGGCCCGTGCTCGGCCAGACGGTATGGTGCGCGTATGCTTGCGGATGCCGCCAGGAAAGTTAGGATTGTTCGGATGAGCTGGATCGGGGGAGCAAGATGAAAGCAGCGCTCATCACTCGCTACGGATCGCCCGACGTGATCCAAGTCATCGACGTGGCGAAACCAACACCAGAGCCGGGTGAGGTTCTGGTCTGCGTACATGCGGCGACCGTCAACCGCACCGATTGCGGGGAGCTCGGGGCTGGCTTGATCGTGCGGCTGATCTACGGATTCTGGAAACCGCGCCGAGCGATTTTCGGCCTGGATGTCGCTGGCGTCGTAGAGCAAGTCGGTGCGGGCGTGACGCGGTTCCGGGTTGGGGACCGGATATTCGGCATGTGTCCGGGTCGACGCAATGGCGCGCACGCGGAGTACGTATGCATTCCCGAATCGGGCCCGATCACGACGTTGCCAGCGAGCGTCGGCTTCGACCAAGCGGTCGTCTGCGAAGGCGCGTACTACGCCAGCGCGACGATGACCACGCTGGCCGTCGGTCCGGGCACGCAGATACTGGTCTATGGCGCGTCGGGCGCGATCGGCTCGGCGGCCGTCCAGCTCGCCAAGGATCGCGGTGCCGAGGTGACGGCTGCGGTGGAAGCGCGGCATCTCGATCTCGCCCGGTCGCTTGGCGCCGATCATGTATTCGATTGTGCGAGCGACGAATTCGCTGCACTCGGGCGGCACTTCGATATCGTTTACGACTCGGTCGGCAAAATGCCGATCCGCCAATGGCGGCGGCTGCGCAAGCCGGATGGAATCTTCGCGACGACTGATATGGGGCCTTGGGGGCAGAATTTGCTGGCGTGGTTGGGCGCGCTCGCCGTGCGCAGCAGGCGCGTGGTGATTCCGTTGCCGGAACGGTCAACCATTCCTGCGTTCCTCGCCGAGCTTCGCGAACGAATGGAGGCGGGGCGGTATCGAGCGGTCATCGATCGTACCTATCGTCTCGACGAGATCGCCGACGCTTACCGTTACGTTATGACCGGGAAAAAGGCCGGCATCGTTGTCATCCAGGTCGCCGAGGAAAAAAGGTAGTTGGAAAAAGGAAGCGGTCCCGCTCGAATGAATCCATCTATGCTTTGGCCGGTTTCCAAATCATTCATGCCATCCAAAGAATCTGCCATGCTTCAGGAATCCTGCCAACCGCTCTAGGCCGATGCTTTTTCTCGCTTCGCAATCGCCACGCCGCCGCCAGTTGCTTGAGCAGCTTGGCCTGACGTTGTCGACACTCGATGTCGATATCGTCGAGCAGCGCACGCCCGGAGAACCGGCTGAGGACTACGTCAACCGCGTCGCTCGCGAAAAGGCCGGTGCTGGATTGCTACAGGTTTCCGCCGTTGGCGGCGCTGTTGTCCTGGGAGCCGATACCGAGGTCATCGTCGATGATGAGGTGTTCGGCAAGCCGGTCGATGCCGTTGCGGCGTACGCCATGCTACGTCGCCTCGCCGGTCGCAGTCATGACGTGTTGTCGATTGTCTGGTGCGTCACGGTCGGCGACGAAGCGCATGCCATCAGCCGCTCAACGGTCGCGTTCGCGCCACTCGACGACGCAGCAATTCGTGCCTACGTAGCGACCGGCGAACCGTTCGGTAAGGCCGGTGGCTATGCAATCCAGGGCAGGGCGGGCGCATTCGTGAGCCACCTCGACGGGAGTTATTCGGGAGTGATGGGGCTGCCGTTGTACGAGACGGCGCAGTTGTTGCGTCGGTTTGGCGCCATGGGTGACGATGAGGCGTAAGTCGCTCACTGCGTTCGCTGAAAGTCGGCCGCTGGCGCGGCCTGCGAAGGGTTAGTGAGAGCAAACGCGCGCCGCGCGATCTGAACGCCAAAGGCATGACTGACAGGCGCGCACCGCGCCACCCTTTACCCTTTACCGCTTACAGTCTGTGAAGCAGACGACTTCCCAGCGCCGCAGGCGCGACCTGTGAGAGCAAACGCGCGCCACAAGAGCGCAGCGCGCCAACCCTTTACCCTTAACCGTTTACAGTCTGCGCAGCAGACGACTTCCCAGCGCCGCAGGCGCGACTAACAGCGCACCAACCCTTCACGCTTTACCGGTTACCCTTTACAGTCTGTGCAACAGACGACTTTCCAGCGCCGCAGGCGCGACTGACAGGCGCGCACGTCGCGCCGACTAACCCCCTAATGTCCGAAGAAATCCTCATCAACGTTACCCCGCGCGAAACCCGGGTGGCACTGGTCGAAAACGGCATGCTGCAGGAGATGCATGTCGAACGCGCGTCGCGACGTGGCTATGTCGGCAATATCTACAAGGGCAAGGTCAGCCGCGTGATGCCGGGAATGCAGGCGGCGTTTGTCGATGTTGGCCTCGAACGAACGGCGTTTCTGCATGCCTCAGATGTCATGCGCTCGTCGGATTTCGTGCGTTCCGGCGAACAGACGATCGCCGAGAACAGCGAGACACCGATACTGCCGGTCACGCGACCGATCAATGAACTGGTTCGCGATGGTCAGGAAATCGTCGTGCAGATCGTCAAGGATCCGATCAGCAGCAAGGGTGCGCGGCTGACGACGCATATCTCGATTCCATCGCGCTATCTGGTGCTGCTGCCGTACAGCAATGTGCTCGGCGTATCGATGCGAATCGAGGATGAAACCGAGCGTACGCGTCTCAAGGAACTGCTGACAGCCCTCGCCGGCAACGACGGCATGGGCTATATCGTGCGCACCAATGCCGACGGGCAGCCGGCCGAATCGCTGGCCGAGGACATCGGCTACCTGCGCAAGCTATGGGCGTCGGTACAGGAGACGATCGCGCAGTCGCAGCTTGGCGACTGCATCTACGAGGATCTGCCGCTGGCCCTGCGCTCATTGCGCGATCTGATGCGCCCGAGCATCGAAAAAGTGCGCATCGATTCGCGCGAGACGATGGAGCGCGCCGAGCAGTTTGTCAGTCAATTCATGCCTGAACTGATCGATCGCATCGAACACTATCCCGGCGAACGTCCGATCTTCGATCTGTATGGCATCGAGGATGAAATCCAGAAGGCGCTGCAGAAAGGCGTGCCGCTGAAATCAGGTGGCCATCTGGTGATCGACCAGACCGAGGCGATGACGACGATTGACGTCAACACCGGCGCATTTCTCGGCAGCCGCAATCTCGAAGAGACTGTTTTCCGTACCAACCTCGAAGCGGCGCAGTCGGCGGCGCGGCAACTGCGCCTGCGCAATCTCGGTGGCATCATCATCATCGATTTCATCGATATGGTTGACGATGAACACAAGCGACAGGTATTGCGTCAGCTCGAGAAAACGCTTGCCCGCGATCATGCCAAGACCACGGTCTATGAGATGTCGGCGCTCGGTCTGGTCGAGATGACACGCAAACGGACCACCGAGAGTCTGGAACGTCAGCTTTGCGAGCCATGCTCAACTTGCGTTGGTCGCGGGACATTGAAAACAGCAGAAACAGTAACTTATGAGATATTCAGAGAAATTACTCGAGCTGTGCGCCAGTTCGATGCGGCCAAGATGCTGGTGCTTGCGGCACCCAAGGTCGTAACTCGTATCCTCGACGAGGAATCCACTGCGGTCGCCGAATTGGAAGAGTTCATCGGCAAGACGATACGCTTCCAACCCGAGGAACATTATTCGCAAGAGCAATTCGATGTCGTGCTGCTTTGACCGGACCGGCGTGTGACAACTCTCTTCAGACGCCTGCGCCTGCGCGTGTGGAAGGTGTTTGCGTCGCTGGTGATTTTGCTGGCCATGCTGGTCGGGGTCGTGCAACTCGCGTTGCCATGGCTGGTGGCGAATCCGGCGCGTGTGGAAGCGTGGTTGTCGGAGCGCCTGCAACGGCCGGTCAGCATCGGCCATATCGATGCGACGTGGGTTCGTGGCGGGCCTCAACTCACGCTCGACGACGTCACCATCGCGAGCGCCGCCAATGGCGTGCCGCCGCTGAAGCTCGGTCGCGCCGAACTGGCTTTGAATCTGTTTGCACCGTTTCAACGCAATCGCGGTTGGACTGAGTTTCGGCTGGTCGGACTCGATCTCGGGTTGGTCCGGCAGGGTGACGGAACCTGGCAGGTACACGGATTTGATACGTCGGGCGATCAAGGTGGCAGCGACGCGCTCGGCGGCTTGGGAATGTTGGTACTCAAGGATTTGCGCGTCAGCGTCGACGATACGGCGCGAAATCTGCACCTCAATCTTTCAGCGAGCGAACTTCGCCTGATCCATAACGGCAATCGCTTGCACGTGCTCGGCAAGGTTCGTACTGGCGATGCCGATTCGTTACCGCTCGATGTGATTGCGAAGTTCGATTCCGGCAGCGCAAGCGGCGAGCTCTACGTCGGCGGTCACAATATCGATGTTGCAGGCCTCCTTGCCGGTCAGTCGATCATCGGCGTTGGTCTGGTCCAGGGCACGGGCGACATCCAAATCTGGGCATGGTGGCAGTCCGGGCAGATCACCGATCTGCGCAGTCGCGTGGCGCTCAGCGATGTGACGATGGGCTCAAGCGACACGATTGCAGTCAGCGACGGCATTGACGTCGCGCCGCGCACGCACGTGGACGCGATGGCGTGGACGTCGCGCTGGCAACGCAAGGATGCGGGGTGGCTGCTCGATATCGCCGATCTCAAGACAAGCCGAGGCAGCGACAGCAACGGACCGGCGCGCATCACGATCGAGCGCGGCGCAGCGGGTGCCGATAGTTTGCGCGCCGGTTTGGACGTCCTTGCGCTGCAACCAGTGGCGAGTATCGTCGCGCTCAGTAACGCGACGCCGGTGGGACTGCGCAGCTGGCTCTATTCCGCCAACCCGCAAGGAACGCTCAGGGATACGAAGTTCGATTGGATCGACATCGGCAATTACAACGTGATTGCCCATTGGGACGGCCTGGGTTTCAATCCGTCCGGCACTATTCCCGGGCTGGATCTCGACAGTCCGGCGGCACATGGCGAGTTGCAAGGCGATGCCGAGGCGCTGTTGTTGAGCCTGCCCGATCAGCCGCTACGTATCGATTTGCCGAAGGTATTTCGCAAGCCCCTCGTCTATTCCAGTATCGGCGGTGATTTTCTTCTGAGCCGCAGCGAGGAGGCCTGGCGAGTGGAAACTGATCGGTTGGGGTTCACGGGCGAAGGATATGCCGGTGAGCTGCGCGGTGGCTTTGAACTGCCGACAGGGTCGCGTCCGATAGTGGATCTGTACGCCTCCGTTAGCCATGCTGACGTGCCCGCAGCGCACCTCTTCTGGCCCATCAGCAGCATGGCGAAACCGTTGATCGATTGGCTCGATCAGGCGTTGATAGCGGGGCAGGTGACTTCGGCGCGGACGTTGATTCACGGAGATCTCGCCAACTGGCCGTTCCACGATCGCAGCGGGCGCTTCGAGGCACAAGCAGACATTGCGGATACGACGTTTTCGTATCTATCGGACTGGCCGCGCGTCGAGCATCTTGCGGCGCGTGCCAGTTTCGTCAACGACAGTTTGCAAGTCCACGCCGAAACTGCCGACACCCTCGGTAACACGATCGTGGATGCTGACGCCGGAATAGCCGAATTCGGGGATCCTGCGACGCTCGTGGTGACGGCAAAACTTCATGGACGCGGCGCGGACATGTTGCGGTTCGTGCGTGCGTCGCCGGTCGGCACGCGATTCGCCGATGCGATCGGTGGTCTCGCGGTAACCGGCACCGGCGACGCGACCCTGGCACTGACTCTGCCATTCCGCAAAGTTGATGACTTGACGATTGATGGCGGGGTCAAATTGGCCGCCGCAGAGATCACCGAGCCGCGTTGGCGACTGCACTTTGCCGATGCCAATGGACAGGTACGTTTCAACAAGGGCGGCATTGCGACCGATGCGCTGGCCGTGCAGATGGATGGCCATCCGGCAACGCTGGCGTTGGCGGTCGGCGACTATGTGGCGGATTCGAGTCACGCGATCGAGGCGAGCCTGCACGCCGACCTGCCGATTACCGCTGTGTTTACCGGTATGCCCGAGATCGCTCCGCTGCTCGCATCGTTTCCGGGACATTCGCCCTGGACGATCGCGGCGGCGATCGATGCGAGTGAAGGCGATGCTGTCGGTCGCACTCGCCTGACCCTGTCGAGCGACCTGCGCGGCACCGCGATTGCGTTGCCAGCACCGCTGGACAAGGCAGCTGATGCTGCGCGGCCGGTACGAATGGCTCTCGATATGCCGTACGAAGGCAAGCCTTTTTCGCTGATCATGGGCAGCGCGGCGGACGGCAATCTGCTTGCTCTCAACGGGCGTCTTCCGACCGGCGATCGACCCTTCGCAGGACACATTACGTTTGGCACCGACGAAGCTGCTGCGCCACCCGCCGAAGGTATCGTTGTCGATGGGCGCGCCGGCAACGTCGACGCGATCGGCTGGATTGGATTTGCCGCCGCTCGCGCAGGTGGCGATGGCGACACCTTGTTGCGTGACGTCGATATGACGATCGATGATTTGCAGGTTTCCGATCGGCATCTGCCCAATATCGGCTTGCGACTTACACCTGGTGCTCAGACCACGGAAATTGCCCTGACCGGCGATTCGCTCCAGGGCGTTGTATCGCTTCCAAGCGCGGGCTTGCAGCAAGCCGGCATTACGGCACGTTTCCAACGCCTGCATTGGCCCGAGGGCACAGCGGAAGAAGCGACGCCGGTCGGCAGCGGTCTGCAGCCGGACCATCTCCCGCCGCTGCATATTGCGATCGACGATCTCAAGATCGGAAGCGCGGTCTTCGGCGATACGCACTGGGAAAGTAGACCGAGCGCGAACGCGATGACGATTGAATCGTTCGTCTCGAAATCGCCTGCAATGGGCTTGCACGCGAGCGGCAACTGGAGCGGGAATGCACTCGAAAATCGTACCGACATGGTGATTGACCTGACTGCCCCCAATCTGGGACAGATGCTTGCCGGTTTCGGTTTTGCCGGCATCATCGAGGGCGGTGCGACTGCGGTGAAGATCGATGGACGCTGGAGCGGTCCGCCGACGGCGTTTGCTCTGCAAGCACTCGATGGAAACCTCGCTGCAACCGTCGGCGAAGGACGCGTACTCGATGTCGAGCCGGGCGCAGGCCGTATTTTTGGCTTGTTGTCGTTTGCCGAGATTCCGCGTCGCCTGAGCCTCGATTTTTCCGACCTGTTCAAATCCGGATTCGCGTTCAACTCGATCACCGGCACGTTCAAGCTGCAGGATGGCAACGCTACGACTGACGATCTGGATATCAAAGGCCCGGCCGCCGATATCGCAATCACCGGTCGCACCGGCATCAAGGCCAAGGACTATGATCAGAACATGGCGGTGACCCCACATGCGGGTGTCACGCTGCCGATTGTCGGCGCTATCGCCGGCGGACCCATCGGCGCTGCTGCTGGCCTGGTTATGCAGGGATTGTTCCGCAAGCAGATCAACTCGGTTGCGCGCGCGCGCTACCACGTGACCGGGACTTGGGAAAAACCCGTCACGACGTTGATATCGCGCGAAAAGGCCAGCTCAGTGCCAGCGGCACCATCACCTGAAACATCTGCGCAGGAACCCGCTGCCGAAGCTACAGAGCCACCTGCTGACAAGCCGCACGAGCAATAGACCGCCATTGAAAGTCAGCACGCGTGCCGACGGCTGCGCAAGCTCGTTCGGTCAGACAGTTGGGCGCAAATCGCCAGTGAGCGGAGCCAACCATTGGTCGCTGACCCAGCGTTTGAGAAACGCTGCGGCGCGGGCGACGACGACTTCGGGCGAATGCCATTCGCACAGCACTTCGCAAATATCCGCCAGTGTGGCGCCGTCGGCGGCAGCTGAAAATGCCGTCATTTCGTCCGCTTCGGGTGCGCGATAGAAAACCTGGCGATCACGCCGCCAGATCACCAGTTGTTGCGGCGTATCAAGGCGAGCCAGCAAGGGCAGTTCTTCTTCAAGATCGGCGGCGCGACGAATGGCCGCAACATTCCAGATCACCGGTCGGATACGGAGTGCTCCTTGCGGGTACGGTCGCAACGACGGCCACGATTCCGGCGCGATCGCAGCAACGCTGTCGACATCAGCGACAGTCCCATCGGGCGCGTCGAATACGAGGCTCATGTCCCATTCGATCGCGGCCATTTCGGCAAATGCCGAATGCTCGATCCATGCTGGACTGGTAGCAAGAAAATCCGCCAACCGATCGCCGTACCAGCGCACGTTGTAGTGTGGCGACGGGTGATGTTCGATGTAGTCGCGCAGCAGTTGCTCGAAGGTTTCGTCGCCGGACAGCGCACGTAGACCGGGATAGTCGTTGCCGAGCACTTCGAGCAGGCGCAAACGATAGGCTTGTGCATAGATGTTCACACGCATCTGCGCGGGTGCGGAATCCGTGCCGACGACGGCAGCGACCAGATTGTCATTACCGTGCAAAACGTACTCGTGGAACTGCTTTTGCAAACTCGCAAGTGCGCTCATGCTGCTGCCTTGAGGAGTGGAGCGGCGATCGCACGTGCCTGTTCCAGTTCGAGCAGCAATTCATCGAGGGGTGGAATCCGGTCATCGCGCTCGATCATTGTCGAGACCGCTCCGAAACGACGCACTGCCTGCGCATACAAACTCCATACCGGATCGATGATCGGCGAATCGTGGGTGTCGATGATGATCTCGCCCTGCAACTGATGGCCGGCCAGATGGAACTGTTGGATTCGATTGGCCGGCACGCCGTCGAGGTAGTCGATCGGATCGAATCCGTGATTGAAACTGCTGACGTAGATGTTGTTGATATCAAGAAGGATCAGGCAATCGGCGCGATTCGCGATCTCGCTGATGAACTCCCACTCGGGAATCTGCGACTCGTTGTAGGTGACGTAGCTTGAGACGTTCTCAAGCACCAGCCGCCGACCGAGAAAATCCTGCACTTCGCGCACCCGACCGACGAGATGCTCGATCGCCTCCTCGGTATACGGCAGCGGCATCAAATCGTGCAGGTTCGCGCCAGCGAGTCCGGTCCAGCACAGGTGATCGGAAATCCACGCCGGATCGACCACATCGGCCAATTGCTTCAGCCGGGTCAGATAGTCGCGATCAAGCGGGCTGCTGCTTCCGATCGACATCGAAACCCCATGCATGACGAGCGGATAGCGTTCGCGAAACCGCTCCAGATAGTGCAGCGGTCGACCACCGGGAATCATGTAGTTTTCGGAGAGGATCTCAAGCCAGTCGACTTGCCGATCGCGAGCCGGCGAATCGTCGGCCAGCAGTGCCTCGTAGTGATCGACGCGCAATCCCAATCCATACCCGAGATGCGGATGGCAAAGCGACTTGGGATGTCCTCCAGCAACAGTCATTGCGATACCCCAAAACGAAAGCGACGCCCCGATCCCGGTGAAGGGAGCGGGGCGTCGCCGGTTACATCAAAGCTGATCGTAGCAAACCCGATTGAGTAGAGTTCGATTCGATCAGATTGACAGCTAACAGATCTGTCAGTTCAAATTTTATCAGCCAGCTTTCTTGGCTGCATCCTGCGCTTCGGTGCAAGCGGCCGCATCTTTCTGCTCCGTCATGCCCTGGCCTTTACATGCGTTCTGGCCTTTGCAGGCATTCGCGTCACCCTTGCACGCGCCTTGGCCTTTGCAGGCCGACGAATGTTCGCACTTCATGTTCGCGCCGGCTGCCGTGTCGCTGGCAAACGCAGCGGTAGTGGCGAACATTCCGGCCATGGCGGTGGCAAGCGCGATACCAGTAAGTTTTGCAGTATTCATGGTGTTTTCCCTTTGCAGTTGAGTTGAGTGGTAGCTGTTGAGTTGAGTGGCAATTGCTGAGGACAGCAGGTCGTCGCCGTCGATTTCTTGCTAGCCGTACATTTAGAAATCCATCGTGCAGTCGAACTATCGACAGTTCCGACCCGGGTGCCGGCAAGTGCAGTAAGCGCCATTGCTGACCCGGGGTGCAGTCTTGCGCCGCCGCCATTAAGAATGTGTGAAACCTTCATTGCTGCCTTTTGCTCCCGTTCATTCTTGGGGTGAGACGGGCCGGACACTTTTGCCAGTGTCTCGTCGTCGTGATGGGGACGCGAGATGCGGATGCCAAGGTGGTGATTGGCGATCCATTTTTCACAAGACCTTAGCTATCCAGCCTTGTATGCTGATGCCGCAGCGAATCGCTGGAAGCCTCGCGTCAAACGAGGCACACTTTCGATCAGGTTCCGGACGAAGACTCCGGCTTCCATAAAACCTCAGGGGACCAAAAAAATGATTGCCAGGCTCTGTGCCAAGTTGCTCGACTTCGCCGCCTCGATCGAATGGCTCGGTCCGTTGGTCGTGCGGGTGTTTTTCGGATACTTCTGGGCGGAAACAGGCTGGGCCAAGCTACAGAACCTGGACGGATTCACCCAGCGCTTCATGGGCTGGGGCATTCCGTTTCCGGCGTTCAGCGCATCTGTCTCGGCATGGACCGAACTGATCGGCGGTATCTTGATCATGATCGGGCTGTTCACGCGGCTGACGGCGATTCCGATGATCATCAACATGATTGTGGCGATCGCCCTCGTCGTCATCGTCAACGTGCATGGCTTCGACGAGTTGGTGGAACTGGACGAATTTGTCTACATCCTGATCTTCTTCTGGTTGCTGATGGCGGGGCCGGGTAAGGTCAGCGTCGACGCATGGCTGGAGCGCAAGCTCGGTATCGACCGCCTGCGCATGGTGCGTCCGCGCGGTTGATGAATCTCGCGGGCTTGCGAGTCCGGATCGTTGTGAGTTATCTGGTGTCAGGAGAGAATGTCGCATCCGAGATGCGATCTACGAGGCGCTGACTGCCACATGTTCGTAGGGCGCATCTTGGATGCGCCGATTGCTAGGTGCCGATCTCCACGCGTTCGTCGATTGCGACATGCTCCAAGTCGCATCCGAGATGCGACCTACGGGGCGCTGACTGCCACATGTTCGTAGGGCGCATCTTGAATGCGCCGATTGCGAGGCGCCGGTCGCCAGCTGTTCGTCGATTGCGACATGCTGCAAGTCGCATCCGAGATGCGACCTACGGCTGCTCCAATGCGGCTGACAGATACGAAAACCCCCGCCGCGGCGGGGGGTTTCATTCGTGATGGTGATGTCCGCAGGCGATGCGGGATAACACGCAAAACGATATCAAGTGGTGCCCAGGAGAGGACTCGAACCTCCACGGGTCGCCCCGCTAGCACCTGAAGCTAGTGCGTCTACCAATTCCGCCACCTGGGCCAACCCGGAAAGCGTGTGTCTTCCGGGGGCGCGAACAATACGGTTCGGGTCCGGGCTTGTCAATGGAAAACCGGCACTTGCTGCCATCGAGCCTGCGCGTGGGTGCAACCGTCTGTGCCGGAGACCCGACATGATTGGTGCAATCTGCGATAGCGGTTGCATTCCGCACGGCGCTCCGCCAGCCTGATCGCACCCAAGGAGATCATCAGTGCATAAAAAAACTACCCAGAAGCGGCAAGGTCCGAAGAAATCGGCCAAGTCGAAACTGCCGCCGTGGATGCCCGAGAGTCTATCGAAGAGTGCATCGACGAATGACCGGCCGAAGAAGCAAGGCGCGTCTAAGGCCGAAGCACATTCATCGGACAAGCACGTGACCGGTGGACAGCGCGCCAAACTGCAGCCGGCGCATCAATCGGCGCGCAAACGCCCAGCGAAGCATTCGCCGACAACACAGCAACACACCTCCGCGCGCATCCCCGATCCACATGCCGCGCGCGAAGCGCAACGCTACGAGAGCCCGATTCCGAGTCGTGAAGCGATTCTTGTTTTGCTCTCGCAACGGGCGACCTTGCTGAAGACCGAGGCGCTCGCGCAGGCACTTGGATTGACGACTGAGCAGGACATCGAAGCGCTCAGCAAACGCCTCGCAGCGATGGTGCGCGACGGCCAGCTCCTGCAAAACCGGCGTGGTGGTTATGGGGTCGCCGAAAAACTGGATTTGATTCCTGGCATCGTGCTCGCCAATTCCGAGGGCTACGGATTCCTGCGTCCCGACGAAGGCGGCGAGGACCTTTATCTGTCACCGTCGCAGATGCGCCCGGTGCTGCATGGTGATCGTGTGCTGGGCAGCGTGGTCGGCGTCGATCGGCGCGGACGCAGACAGGGAGCGATCGTCGAAGTACTGGAGCGCCGCGCATCGCGGCTGGTTGGACGCATTGTCGTCGAGAAGGGACTGATCCTCGTCGTGCCGGACGATCGCCGCGTTCATCAGCACATCCTTGTGCAACGCGGTGACGAGCAAGGCGCGCAGGCCGGACAGATTGTGATCGTCGAGATCACCGATCCTCCAACCCAGTATCGCGGTCCGATGGGGCGGGTCGTGTCGGTGCTCGGCGATCGTTTGCAGCCGTCGCTAATCGTCGAGATGGCGATTGCCAGTCACAATCTTCCGCATGAGTGGCCTGATGCCGTGATCCAGGAAGCGGCGCAGGTGGAACCTCAAGTCGCGCGTAACGAACTCGACGATCGCAAGGATTTGCGCGATCTGCCGCTGGTGACGATTGACGGTGCCGACGCGCGCGATTTCGACGATGCGGTCTATGCGGAAGCGAAAGATGGCGGATTCCGCCTTGTCGTTGCGATTGCCGATGTATCGCACTACGTGCGTCCCGGCAGTGCGCTCGATCGCGAGGCGTATAACCGATCAACTTCGGCGTATTTCCCGGGCTTTGTCGTGCCGATGCTGCCGGAAACCTTGTCGAACGGCATCTGCTCGCTCAATCCCAAAGTCGATCGACTGTGCATGGTTTGCGACATGCAGGTCGATCGCGACGGTGAGGTCACCCGTTCCAAGTTCTATCCCGCTGTAATGCGCTCGCACGCGCGATTGACCTATACCAAGGTGTGGCAGGCGATCGGAAAGAAAGATTCGACGGTGCGTGCCGAGTTGAAGGAAGTGCTGCCGCGCCTCGATCAGCTGCATCAGTTGTATCGCCTGTTGGCCAAGGCGCGTCAGCAGCGCGGTTCAATCGACTTCGAGAGCAGCGAAGTGAAGTTTCGTCTCGGCGCATCGGGCGAGGTTATCCAGCTCGCCAGCGAGCCGCGCAACGACGCGCACAAGCTGATCGAGGAATGCATGATTGCGGCAAATGTTGAAGCCGCGCGCTTCCTGATCAAGCGCAAGATTCCTGCGCCATTTCGCGTCCACGAACCACCGCCGGCATCGAAGTACGACGATCTGCTCGAATTCCTGCGCGAATTCAAGTTGACCCTGCCGCCAGCAGGCAAGGTCACTCCGGCAGATTTCTCCGCGCTGCTGAAAAAAATCCGTAAACGTGGCGACGCCAGCCTGATCGAATCGGTGTTGTTGCGCTCGCAGAGCCTGGCCGTCTATCAACCGGAAAACACCGGCCATTTCGGGCTGGCGCTCGATGCGTATACACACTTTACCTCGCCGATCCGGCGTTATCCGGACTTGCTCGTGCATCGTGCGATTCGCCACGCGGTCAGCGGCGGCAAGCCGGGTGACTACCGCTATTCGCCGAGCGAGATGGCGGCCATGTCATTGCATTGCTCGCACAACGAGCGACGCGCGCAAGAAGCCGAGCGCGATGTCGACGAGCGCTACAAGTGTGCATGGATGGAGAAGCACATCGGGAGCGAATTCGACGGCGTGGTTTCTGGCGTGACATCGTTCGGCTTGTTCGTCGAACTGAGCGAATCGAAGATCAACGGTCTCGTGCACATCACTCAACTGCCGAACGACTATTACCACTTCGATCCTATTCGCCACATGCTCAGCGGCGAACGGCGCGGTTTGAAGTTCCGGCTCGGTGACAAGGTGCGCGTGCAGGTGCTGCGGGCAAGTCTGGAAGATCGCAAGATCGATTTCCGCCTTGTCAGCAACGAACGGGAAAAAAAGTAATCCTGACGGTGCGCAGGACAAGGTGACGGTGCTCGACTTCGACCATCGATTTTTGGCGTTGCATCTGCGCGCAGAACTCTATGCGCTGATCCGGCAATTCTTCAGCGAACGAGGCGTGCTGGAGGTCGAGACGCCTGTTTTTTCGCAAGCCGGCAATAGCGATCCGAATATTCAAAGTTTCCGCACCGAGTTTTCCGGCCATGCCAGCGGTGGTTCGCGAGAGCGCTGGATGCGCACGTCGCCGGAGTTCGCGCTCAAGCGCCTGCTCGCTTGCGGGGTTGGCGACTGCTACGAACTGGGTCGAGTGTTTCGTGATGGCGAAGCCGGGCGGCGACACAATCCCGAATTCACCATGCTTGAGTGGTATCGCGTCGGCTGGGATCATCGACGTCTGGCCGATGAAACAATCGAATTCGTGCGCAGCGCGCTGGCCCTGGTCGGGCGCGAGGCGGTAATCGTCAAGCGCAGCTACCGCCAACTGTTTCTCGAATCGCTCGCGATCGATCCGTTACATGCATCGCTCGCCGAGCTGCAAGCGCCGTTGCAGGAATTTGCAATTGCGGAAGAGGGTCTCCAGCGCGACGACTGGCTCGATCTTTTGCTTACCCACCGCATCGAACCGACATTCTCCGAAAACGTCATCACGGTGATCCTCGACTATCCACCCAGCCAGTGTGCACTGGCGAAAATCCGCCACGATGAGTCGCCCGTTGCTGAACGCTTCGAGTTGTATCTAGGCAAACTCGAACTCGCCAACGGCTATCACGAATTGACCGACGCGAAGGAGCAACGCGCTCGCTTCGACGGCGACAATCAGCACCGTCGCGAACGTGATTTGCGTGAAATTCCAATCGATGAACGCCTGCTCGCCGCGTTGGAGAGCGGATTGCCGGATTGCGCAGGAGTTGCGCTGGGGGTCGACCGGCTATTGATGGCAATGCTCGGCACCGATTCTGTCGGCGAGGTTCTGGCCTTTGCGTTCGACAGCGCGTAACCGCCTGCCGACGCGAACCTGCTGCCGCGAGTCGGGAGCTCAGTCGCCCTGCATATGCCCGTGCAAATCGGTCAGCACGCTCGGCAGCGCTGAAAAATACGCGGCGAGGTCCTTCATGTCCTGCTCGGACAGGTTGGTGGCAAACGTCGCCATGATCGGGTTCTTGCGATCACCCGCCTTATATTCGTGCAGGGCGCGGGCGAGGTAATCGGGATACTGGCCGGCGAGGCGGGGGTATTGCGGATCGGTCTTGGCCGCACCATCGGCCCCGTGACAGGCCTGACACGTCGTCGCCAACTTCTTGCCGTTTTCGATATCGCCAGCGGCGAAAGCCGACCCCGCGATTGCGAGTGATGCAACAAGCGCGAGGGCACCTGTCAGTTTGCCGATACCGGCGATATTGGAGGTCAACACGCTCATGGTTTGATCTCCGCGAGGTATGCGGCAATGTCGCGAATATCCGCTTCCGAAAGACTCTCGCCCTGGGCGCGCATGGTCGGATGGCTGCGCTCGCCTTTCTTGTATTCGGTCAATGCGCTGACCAGATAGTCGTAGTTCTGGCCGCCAAGACGTGGCACGTGATAGCTCGGGTAGGTGTTTTTCCAACCGGTAATTCCATGGCATCCGCCACAGGTATAGGCCTTGGTCTTGCCTTCGGCGGCATCGCCCTTTGCAGTCTGGGCTGCACAGGGCAGGGCCAATGTCAGGGCAATAGTAAACAACAGCGCTCGGGTCATTGCGTAGGGTCCGGATCCGGCGGAAAGGGAGTCAAACGAGGAAAGCCGAATTATAGCCTGCCGAGAATACCGAGCGACACTGCAACGCTCAGCGTCACCGGCGCATCCAGCGTCGCAAGCCCGAATTGTCTGGTCTTGTGCAGCCCGCTTTCAATCGTGGCGCATCGAATTTGCACGGAACATGACTCTTGGCGGGCGCTTTCGGAACGCGGTTCAGCGACCATGCTCGCGGTCGCAACGAAAGACTTGCTCGGGTTGCGCTTAGTGATATAGTCTAGTATAACACTAAATCATCTAGACTTGTTTCCATCACACCGGTTTCCATGCGCATTCCGCGAAGGGGATTACATTGAATCATTCCGTGACGACGACGCGCTGCGGTCGATCGCATTTGTCCTGCTTGCTTATCAGTGCGATGGCGCTTGCCTTCGCAGTCAGTGGCTGTAAGCCAAAAGAAGGCGACAAGGACAAGGATGCCGCCGCCAGCACGGTGCCGGTCGAAGTCGCCACGGCCAGCAAACGCGACATGACCGCGAGCTATTCCGGTACCGCGACATTGGAACCGGAAGCCGAGGCGCAGGTCGTTGCCAAAGCGTCCGGTGTGCTGCTCAAACTCTATGTCGAGGAAGGCATGGTGGTAAAGGCTGGACAGCTTCTCGCCAAGCTCGATGACGAAAGCGCGCGCCTGAATCTGGCCAAGGCCGAGGCGACCTTGAGCCGCCTGCAGAACGACAATCGTCGCGCCAACGAGATGTTTGAACGCAAGCTGCTCAGCGTTGAGCAAAACGACAAGATTCGTTTCGATCTTGAAAGCCAGCGCGCCGCGACGGACATCGCCAAGCTCGATCTGTCGTACACCAGCATCACGGCGCCGATAAACGGGGTGATTTCCAAACGCATGGTCAAGCAGGGCAACTACATCACCCTCAACCAGGCGCTGTTCCAGATCGACAACTTCGACCCGCTGCTGGCCGTGCTGAATGTGCCCGAGCGCGAACTGAATACGCTGCGCGACGATCAGGTCGTCACCATGCAGGTTGATGCGATCCCGACCAAGGCATTCGCCGGCCATATTCAGCGCATCAGCCCGGTCGTCGATCCGGCGTCGGGAACGTTTCGGGTGACTTGCGAGTTTCGCGATGAGACTCACCAGCTCAAGTCCGGCATGTTCGGTCGTCTGGAGATTGCCTACGGCAAGCATGCAAACGCGCTGACGATACCGCGCTCGGCATTGATCGAGGAGGACGGCGAAACGGCTGTTTTCCTGGTTGTTCCGGGCACTTCGATCAAACCTGTGGACGGCGCGTCGGGATCTTCTGACAAGCCGGCCGACAAATCGGCCGACAAGAACGCGAAAGCGGAGACGGGGTCGGAGAAGGACAAGGCGACTGATGAAAAGAAAACCGAATCCAAGCCACCGGAGTGGGCAGCCCAACGCAAGGTGATTCGAATCGGCTACGGCGATGCGACCTACGTCGAAGTGCTTGATGGTCTCGCCGTCAGTGACCGGGTAGTGACGATCGGCCGTGCCGCAGTGCGCGATGGCACCGGCTTGCAGCTGCTGGAGTCGGTGCAATGAATATCGTCGATTTCGCCACCCGCCGGCGCGTGACGATCGGCATGACTACGGTCACCTTGATGCTGTTCGGTTTCATTGCGTTGACTGGCCTCAAGGTCAATTTGTTGCCGGACCTGTCGTATCCGACGCTGACCGTACGTACCGAATACGAGGGCGCCGCACCGGCCGAAATCGAGAATCTGATCACCCAGCCTGTCGAGGACGCGCTTGGCGTGGTCAAGAATGTGCGCAAGATTCACTCGGTATCGCGCACCGGTCAGGCCGACGTGATTCTCGAATTCGCGTGGGGCACCGACATGGAGCTCGCGAGCCTGGAAACCCGCGACAAGCTGGATATCCTCAGCCTGCCGCTCGAAGCAAAAAAGCCCGTCCTGCTGCGCTTCAACCCATCTACCGATCCGATCATCCGGCTCGGTATCAGCGGATCGGGAACCAGCACAGGATTCAACGAGGCAGAGTTGAAACAGCTGCGTCGATTCGCCGACGACGAGTTGAAGAAACGCCTCGAACCGGTCTCCGGAGTCGCTGCGGTCAAGGTCGGCGGCGGACTCGAAGACCAGATCGATGTCTCGCTCGATCAGCAGAAACTTTCCCAACTCGGTCTTGGCGTCAGCGATGTTGTTGATCGCCTGAACAAGGAAAACGTAAACGTATCGGCCGGACGCATCGAGCAGGGAAGCCAACGCTATCTGGTGCGCACGATCAATCAGTTTTCCAACCTCGACCAAATGCGCGACATGCTGGTCAAGGTCGACAACGGCGTGCCGATCCGGCTCAAGGACATCGCCGATGTGCAGCAGTCGTACAAGGAACGCGAAGGCATCGTGCGCATCGATGGCCACGAGGCGATCGAGCTGGCCGTATACAAGGAAGGCGATGCCAATACTGTCGCCGTCGCGAACGCCGTCCGCGCGCGCCTCGAAAACCTGAAGAAGTCCCTGCCGCCGGGCGCGACCCTCACGACGATCGACGACCAGTCCACGTTTATACAAAGCTCGCTCGACGACGTGCGCAATGATGCGTTGCTCGGCGGCCTGCTCGCCGTGCTGATGATTTATTTTTTCCTCGGTCATGCGCGCAGTACGATCATCGTGTCGCTATCGCTGCCGGTGTCGTTGATCGCGACATTCTTCTTCATGGGCCAGGCGAATCTGAGCCTCAACGTGATGTCGCTGGGCGGACTTGCACTCGCGACCGGCAT
>JBDTOS010000016.1:0-19373 GCA_039933095.1 Dokdonella sp. | reverse complement strand
TGCGGTTGAGCTTGTTGATGGTCTCGATCATGTGCACCGGGATACGGATGGTGCGCGCCTGGTCGGCGATCGAGCGGGTGATCGCCTGGCGGATCCACCAGGTGGCATAGGTCGAGAACTTGTAACCGCGGCGGTATTCAAACTTGTCCACGGCCTTCATCAGGCCGATGTTGCCTTCCTGGATGAGGTCGAGGAACTGCAGGCCGCGGTTGGTGTATTTCTTCGCGATGGAAATCACCAGGCGCAGGTTGGCCTCGACCATTTCCTTCTTGGCACGGCGCGCCTTGGCTTCGCCGATCGACATTGCGCGATTGATCTCCTTGATGTCGGCGATGGACAGATACAGTGCCTTCTCGATCGCGAGCAATTTTTCCTGCTGACTGACGATGGCTTCGCGATGGGTCTTGATTGCCGGCGACCATTTCTGGCGTTTGCGCGACAGCTCGTCGGCCCATTCCAGACGCGTCTCGTTGGACGGAAACGCCTTGAGGAATTCCTTGCGCGGCATTTTCGCCTGCTTGATGCAGATGTCGGTGACGCTGCGTTCGCGCAAGCGGATGTTGTTGACGACCTCTCGCAGCTTGCGCACGAAGCTGTCGATCATGATCGCCGGCAGCTTGAGCTTGAGAAATGCCTCGGCCATCTGCTCGCGAATCTTCTGCGCCTTGCGATCGGTCATGCCGTGCTTATCCGACGCCTTCTGGAACTTGGCGTAGAACGCACGTAGCTCCTCCATGCGACGCGATACCTCGACTGGGTCGGGCCCGGTATCGATCGCGGCTTCGTCTTCGCTGTCGTCCCCGGAATCGTCGTCAGCATCTTCCGACTCGTCGTCCTTCGCTTCCTTGATCGGCGCGGGCGGCGGCGGAGCGGGTGGCTCGATATCGTTGAAACCGGTCAGCACTTCGGACAAGCGCTTCTTGCCTTCGCTGTGCTGATCGAATTCCTCGACCAGCAACTGGATCGACCACGGGAAACTCGCCAGCGCGGCCTGCACCTGATTGAGGCCTTCCTCGATACGCTTGGCAATGACGATTTCGCCTTCGCGCGTGAGCAGCTCGACGGTGCCCATCTCGCGCATGTACATACGCACGGGGTCGGTGGTGCGGCCGAGCTCGGCATCGACGGCCGACAGCACGGCAACCGCTTCCTCGGTCGCCGTCTCGTCGTCGGTCGCAGTCGGCGCATCGGGGCGCAACAACTCGGTATCCGGCGCAACTTCATGCACCTCGATACCCATGTCGTTGATCATTCCGATGATGTCTTCGATCTGTTCCGGGTCGACAATGTCGTCGGGCAAGTGATCGTTGACTTCGGCGTAGGTCAGGTAACCCTGCTCCTTGCCCTTGATGATGAGGGTCTTGATCTCGGACTGTTGCTCCTGGACGTGCTCGTTGGCCATGACCTGATGTTTCCTGAATACGGCAAAGGTTTGGAAGTATAGGAGGCGCGTCAAGGGCACCTTAACTTACTGATCGAATTGACTATCGCGTTCGCGCTATGCGACGGAGCTAGGAATGACTGGAGTTACTGACTGATTTCGCGGCACGTTCCGCAAGCTGTCGAGCGCGGTCGCTGCGGCTGATATGTGGTCGCGAGTCTGGATTCCAATGCGTAACGGCGATGGCGCGATGACGAGGTGTCAGCGCGCCCGCAACCAGAACGTGACCGGTCCATCGTTAACCAGGTGCACCTGCATGTGTGCACCGAAGCGACCGGTTGCAACGTCGCTGTGCCGCGCCCGCAATAATTCGACCAAACGATTAAACCATCGTTCCCCGTCCTCGGGTGTCGCGGCCGAGGTGAAGCTCGGGCGCATGCCCTTGGCAGTATCGGCAGCGAGAGTGAACTGGGAAACCAACAACAGGCCACCGCCGGTATCAGCCAGCGAACGGTTCATTCGGCCCTCCTTGTCGGAAAATATGCGGTAGCCGAGCAGGCGCTCGCTCATACGTTGAGCCTGTGCTTCGCCGTCATCCGGTTCGATGGCGGTCAAGGCCAGGATCCCAGCGGCGATTTCCCCCACGACGATGCCATCGACTTCCACACGCGCCGAGCTTACCCGTTGGATCAGAGCGATCATCATTGGCCTCCACAAACTGGATAGGCATGGTCGAACGCGAACGGGTGGCGGTCAACCGGGGCATTGCGGCTAGACTCTAGCAACGTTCGCTTTCCTCCGACGAACATACCAAACCAACCCACGCGCATTTGATGATCGAACCCGAACTCACATGGCCAATGGCGACGCTGCTTGCCGGCGTGCGTCTTGCCGGCCACTTGCCGTTGCGGGTATTGCATATCGCCGGATCACTTTTCGGTGGCGTTCTATGGCTGCTGAACGGGCGCGCGCGCAAGGTCACGCAGCGCAACCTTGAGTTGGTTCTGCCGCACGAAGATCTCGCAACGCGTTCGCGATTGGCGCGCGCCGCGCTCGCGGAAACTGGCAAATCGATGACCGAGATCGCGCGCATCTGGTCGGGAAACCCGCAGCGCGCGCTGGCGCTGGTGCGTGACGTGCGCGGTGGCGAGTTGCTTGATGCTGCACTCGCATCGGAACGTGGTGTTGTTATCTGCGCGCCGCACCTCGGTTGCTGGGAGTTGCTCAACTATTGGCTGGCCGCGCGCATGCCGCTGGCGATTGTCTATCGTCCGCCGAAGCTTGCATCGCTCGAAGCACTCTTGCTCAAGGCACGCGGTGCCTTGGAGGTAGAGCAGGTGCGCGCCGAAGGCGCCGGAGTCCGGGCGCTGTATCGCCGACTCGCCAGCGGCGGTGCGGTCGGTATCCTCCCGGATCAGCAACCCAAACAGGGCGAAGGTCAGTTCGCGCCGTTTTTCGGTATCGAGGCGTTGACGATGGTTCTGGTCTCACGCCTCGCCCACCGCACCGGTGCGCAAGTGCTGTTCGCGTTTACTGAACGTTTGCCGCGTGGCGCGGGTTTTCGAATTCACCTGAATTCAGCACCCGACGGAGTCGTCGACTCCGAGCTGCGCGTCGCGTGCAGCGCGCTCAACGCGGGCGTGGAGCGCTGCGTTCGCGAAGCGTTCGTGCAATACCAATGGCATTACAAGCGCTATTCGCGGCGTCCGCAGCTGGGTGATCCCGAGTTGTACCCGGACATGCGCTGACGTCATAGCGCTGAGCTTGGGTTACGGTCAAAGCACTTTTTCGACGCGACGCAGAAAGACCTGCATCTCCTTTTCGGCTTGTTTGTCGCCGCGTGCTGTGGCGACAGCAATGCCCTTGCGCCAGCTGGCCGCGGCTCCCGCTGGATCGCCGATCTTCTGAAGCGTCGTTCCGAGCGCCTTCCACGCGGCGGAATAGTCCGGATCGAAAGCTAGTGTGTCACGCAGCGCGACACAGGCAGCGTCGAAATCGCCCGCAGCAATCAGCGCATTCGCGAGCGAGAAACGCAGCAGCGCGCCGTCGCGTGGGCCGCCGAGCTGTGCGCGCAGGCGTTCGACCACGGATTCGTTCATGCAACCAGAACTTCCCGCGTAGCTCGAAGAGCGCTCACTGCATATGCCAGCCGTGGCTGACCACGATGCTCTGTCCGTTCAATGCGTGGGTTTCGAATCCGGCGAGAAACAGCGCGCAGTTCGCAACATCATCAAGGGTTGTGAACTCGCCGTCGACGGTGTCCTTGAGCATGATGTTCCTGATCACTTCGTCCTCGCTGATTCCGAACTTGGCGGCCTGTTCGGGAATCTGTTTGTCGACCAACGGCGTGCGCACGAAGCCCGGACAAATGACGTTTGCACGCACGCCATGTGGGCCGCCTTCCTTGGCGACGGTGCGGGCGAGGCCGAGCAAGGCATGCTTCGCGGCGACGTAAGGGGCTTTGAGTTTCGACGCCTCCTTCGAATGTACCGAGCCCATGTAGATGATCGAGCCGCCTTTGCCGCGTGCATACATGTCCTTGATGCAGGCGCGTGTGGTCAGGAATGCGCCATCGACGTGGATCGATTGCATGCGCCGCCATTCCTCGAAGGTGAAATCCTGCACTGGCTTTACGATCTGGATGCCGGCGTTGGATACGAGAATATCGATGCCGCCGAATGCGCTGATTGCGCTCGCCACGCCGCGTTCGACATCGGCCTCGCTGGCGACATCCATGGCTACAGCCAAGGCGCGCGCGCCAGTCGCTTCGATAGCCGAGGCAGTCGCCTGCGCGCCTTCTGCGTTCAGGTCGGCGACCGCGATGGCGGCACCATTCGCCGCAAATACCTCGGCGATACGTTGGCCAATGCCACTGGCGGCACCGGTGACGAACGCACTCTTGCCTGCAAGTTTCATCGCTTATCTCCCTCGATCAGCATTTAAAATCGTCGATATAAGCATTATCTTTATTCTTTACGCGATGACAACGCAAAAAAAAGCGCCACCATCGATGGATGGCGGCGCCAAGTCTGGGTGGAGTGATGAAGAGTTACCCGACGGTAAGACCCGTAAATGTTAAACGAGTTCATCCTGAGTACGGTCCCGTTCAGGAAACCGCTGATTCGTCGCGATCGCGGCTACGCGCATCAACGCCAAGATCCTTGAGTTTGCGGTACAAATGTGTGCGTTCCATGCCGACTGCCTTGGCGAGTTTGCCAACGCTGCCGCCGGCCTCGTTCAGTTGATGAAGCAGGTAGGCGCGTTCGAACTGCTCGCGAGCTTCTCGCAATGGCAGGGCGAAATCGATCGCCACGCCGCCACCGGCGCGAGTCGTTGCGGGGGGGGCGCTGCCGATCGCGTGTTCAACCTCGTCGAGGGTTATTTCCGGTGCGCTGCCAAGGATCAGCAGCCGCTGGACGAGGTTGCGCAGTTCACGCAGGTTACCCGGCCACGGATAGTGGCGGAGGCGATTCTGCACCGCGACTGGAAAACTGCGATACGGCAATTGATCGCGATTGGAAAAAAAATCGGCGTGATAGCGCAGCAGTTCGGGAATGTCTTCGGCGCGTTCGCGCAGCGGCGGCACGCGCAGCGGAACGACTTTGAGTTGGTAGTAAAGCTCTTCGCGAAACGTACCGGCACGAACCCGGTCTTCAAGATTGAATGCTGTCGCGGCGATCACACGCACCTCGGTGTTGACCGCTTCGCGCGCACCGCAGCGCAACAGCGAGCGACGTTCGAGCACGCTGGCGAGGCGCGATTGCAGCTCCGGATCGAGCTCGGCGACCTCATCAAGGAACAAGGTTCCGCGATTGGCTTGCTCGATCAACCCGTATTCGACCGAACCATTGTCCTCGCTGCCGAACAGAGCGCGTGCCGCGTGCTCGCGGTCCAACGAACCCGGTGCGATGGTGACAAACGGCCCAGTGCGCCTGCCGCTGCGCTCGTGCAACCAGCGCGCGAGCATTTCCTTGCCGATGCCAGGTTCGCCCTGAATCAGAACCCAGGTATCGTGCGCGGCGAGTTTTTCAAGCTGAGCGCGCAAGGCCTGCATCGCTGCGCTGGAACCGATCGGTTCAGCTGGCGTCGGCAGGCGATTTTTCAGTCCCTCGTTTTCGCGTTTCAGGCGACCGGCTTCGAGTGCGCGCTCGACGGTCAGCAGCAATTTGGCCAATGAAATGGGTTTCTCGATGAAATCCCAGGCACCGAGGCGAGTCGCCTCGACCGCGGTTTCGACGGTTCCGTGTCCACTCATCATGATGACCGGACAGGGCAGGCCGCCGCGCTCGTTCCACTCGCGCAGCAGGCTGATGCCGTCCAGATCGGGCATCCACACGTCCAGCAAAACCGCATCGGGACGCTGCTGACGACGCGCTTCGCGCGCAGTCGCAGCGGAGTCCACTGCGCTGACCGAATAGCCCTCGTCCTCGAGCACCTCGGCGACCGTGGTGCGAATGTCCGGCTCGTCATCGACCACCAGAATGTGCGGATTTGCCACGACGGCCTCGCGTTGCGAAAAAACGACACGCGAGGATAGCGCAGCTACCTCCGCTATGCGCAATCGGCTGCGGTTATGCTTGGTGGATGACGGAACTTCAAACGCAGAGAACCGGCCTCTCCGCATGCATCATTACGCTCAACGAGGCCGACCGCATTGAGGAATGCATCCTGTCGCTGGCCTTCTGCGACGAGATCGTCGTGGTTGATTCCGGATCAATAGACGACACGCGTGAACGAGCCGCAGCCCTCGGTGCGCGCGTGCTGAAACGCCCATTCGACGGCTACCGTTCGCAGAAGGCGTTCGCAGTTGCGGCGGCCGAGCACGACTGGGTGCTCTGCCTCGATGCCGATGAACGCGTGTCGCCGCCGCTGTGCGTCAGCATCGAAAGTGCTCGTGCGCAAAATTTCACCGGAATGAGCGGATATCTCTTTTGTCGCGCGACTGAATACTTCGGGGCCTACCTGCGCCACGGCAACGCCTACCCGGACCGTGTGTTGCGCCTGTTCGATCGCCGCCACGGCGGCTGGCGTGGCGAGCGTGAGATCCATGAGCATGCAAGCGTTGATGGCGCAGTTGGTTTGCTGCGTGGCGATCTGCTCCATCACGCCTATCGCTCGCTGACCGATCAGATCCAGCGCCTCGACCGCTACGCGCGTTTAATGGCCGAGCATCAGCATGTCCGCGGCAAGCGTGTGAGCATCGGTCAAATCGTGGTCAGTCCGTTTTGGCGCTTTCTGCGCGGCTATGTGCTGCGACGCGGCTTTCTCGATGGCTGGCGTGGTCTGGTATTTGCTTATGTCGAGGCGAATTACGTGCGTCAGAAAGCGATCAAGCAATGGCTGCTGGAACGCGGTCATTCGTTGTGACGATCAAGTTCTAGTGATCAGCTCGGCAACGGCCATTCTTGCAAGGCATCGACGAAGCGTTTTCTGAACTCGCGATCGTTGTCTTGCCACCATGCTCGCGACGCTGCGCTCATTCCATTGCATTCTTGGTCGTCCATCGCGATGACTTTTTCGATTGCCGCCTCCAGTGCGGGACGGTCGACAAAATACGTCGTCGCCAATCGCTGCGTTCCGGTTTCGACGTACGGAACAAGTACACCGCGCTCAGGCGTGACCATTTCATTCATTGGCGGCGCATCGACCGTGACGATCACGGCGCCGACGCTCGCCGCCTCGACCAGATGATGACCAAACCCTTCGGTCTCCGACGGACACAAATGAAACCGATGCGCGTTCTGCATGCGCAGCAGTTCGTCTTCGGCAATGTACTCGGTCATATGGCGCACATTGGCTGCAGACACGGTTCGTCGCGCCTTGTCAGGATGCTGTACGACCGTCAACAGCGGCCAATCGGGATGGCGCTGCCAGAGTTCCAGCACCGCATCGGTACCCTTGTTCTCGCTGCGTCCGGCAAGATGAAAAAAAGACTTCTCGCGTGGAACATCGGTCACCATCCGATCGACGCTGGTGAACCCGACGTAGTGCACGGGCGCGCCGAACGGCGCGAACAACTCAACCGCGTGACGGGTCTTGACTACCACGCCGTCGACGACACCGAATTGGCGCCGATCGCTGTCCTTGAACCAGTCCGGATGCGGCAGCAGCAAATTCACCTTTGCCTGTGATCGAAACGCCGGTCGAATGCGTTCGATCATCAGGTTGATGTCGAAATGCGGTCGCGCACGCTCGCCTTTCATGCGCAAGAGCAAGTCCGGTACGCGGATAAACGGATCGAACGCGCGCCGCCCGCGCCGCTCTTTCGGCAGCCGGGTGATTGTCGCGTGGAAATGAGCCCCGAGCAGATCGGTCAGCAAGCGCAGGTCACGCGACAGACCGACGCCGTTGTCGTAGGCAATAACCTGTATCGAGCGCATTGCGGGCGGTGTACAGCGAAGCAAATCGGAGCGTCACTATAGACGTTGCCCAAGTTGTTTCGGAGACTCTGGTCTGACTTCTCAGCCGGCGTTCGGATCGTCCACGTTGGTTTCCGACGGCGTCGGCACGTGTCCGCCACGACAGTCCGGCATCACGGCTTCTTCGCGAAACAACCACCATTCGCGCCGATTGGCGTGACCGACATCGACAGCTCGATCGCGGTCGATACACGGGCCCATCGCCTCGTCGAGAATGAATATCCAGCGATTTGCCGGCGCCTGCTCCTGCCAGCGGATCGAATCGGCAAGTTGTTCATGCCAAGGACGCACGAAGCCGAAATCGGTAGCCGGCCGATCGGCCATCAACAGGTTCTGTTCTTTCCAGGCGACCATGCCGAGTTCGGCATCCGGGCCAATCAGTTCGCCGGCGCGGTGCATGACGCCGACGGCCGAGGTCGAATCGTTGAGTACCGGATAGGCCCAGAACCCCCACAACAACCACAAAGCCGTGAACGTGATTGCAAGGCCAATCACGCTGCGGCGAATGCGAAATACCAGAGCGCATGACAATGCGATGGCACCGATCGCGGTGACAAATCCCCACAATGCGACACCACCGCCTTCGAGTCCGCGCTGCTCGACCAGCAGATTCGCGCGCGGCCAGTGTCCGCTCCAGGCCGCGATACCACCGATCAGGAATAACAGACCGAGCAGCAGCACAAAGCCGAACAGTATGCGTCGCAACCATGCGCGTTGTGACAGATCATCCAGAAAAGGTGCACTGATCATCGCAAACAGCGGCAGTGCCGGCATGATGTAGACGTCGCGTTTGCCGACTGGAAACGTGAAAAACAGGACCACGAGAACGATCCATGCGAGGGGCAACAGGATGCGCGCATCATGCGCAACCAGTCGCTCACGCCAGCGCGGAATTGTGCCCGGCAGCGTGAACACTACGGGCAGCCAACTGGTCGCGATTACGCCGATGTAGTACCAGACCGGCTGTTGATGGTCCCAGGATTCGGCATAGCGACCGGCAGTCTGATGAAACAGGATATCGTTCAGATAAGCGTGGTATTCGGGTGTGTTGTGGCTGCTCACGCTGATCAACATCGGCACAAGCCACAAGGCGATTGCAGCGAGAAACGCGAGCGCCCCACCGAGCCAGCGCAACGCCGCACGATCGTTTCGAACGACACCCGGCCACCTGACCGCAGGCCAATCGCGCCAGCGCGCAAACAGATATGGCAGGAACATCAATAACGCGAGTACGCCGACACCCTTGGTAATGACACCGAGGCCGGCCGCGAAACAACCGAGCCAGTACGCGCGCCAATCGGGGCCGAGCAGGAAGTGGCGCAGCATTCCGTAGTTCGCCAGGGTGATGAAAAACATCACGCTCGGATCGATCTGCGCGCGCTTGGCCTGATAGACGAACTGGAAAGTGGCCAGCAATGCGGCGCCGGCCCAAAGCGCGGTGCGATGATTCCACAATCGCCTCGCCAGGTCGTAGACGAGAGCCAGCGTGCCGAGTGCCGCTAGAAGTGATGGCAGCAGGAACGCGATGCGCCAGCTCCCGATCATCGTGTACGCCGCTGCCTGCATGGCCATGAACATCGGGGGTTTGTCCGAATACAACTCGCTCCCGCGATGGGTAATCAACCAGTCGCCGGATTCCACCATGTGCTTGGCCACCAGGGTGAAACGCGGTTCGTCCGCTGGCCAGGGATCGCGCAGGCCGATGCCGGCACCGAGCACGATCAGGGCGATCAGCAGAAACAGCCAGAACTCGCGCCGTTGCCGGCTTGCTGACAGCGAAGTAGAAATCAAATCGGACATGGGCTTCAGATGACGGCGAAACCGGATTGGCGCAGCCCGCGAGAATACACGCATGCGTTTCACTCAACCGGGCTCGCAGGCGCATTGCTGCGCAAAATGCTTACCAGGCTGACCGGCACGCCCTGGTTCGGGCATCATGGCCAAACAACCGCAATACGCTCGCCCATTGGCCAATGAATACCCCGCAAACGACAAATGCGAAACGCGCGCTGGTCACCGGCGGCAGTGGCGATATCGGTTCAGCCACATCACGTGCCTTGGCCGATGCAGGTTGTCACGTGATCGTCCATGCGCACGCACGCATCGAGCGCGCGCAGGCGGTCGTCGATGCGATTCATGTTGCTGGTGGCAGCGCGGAAGCGGTCGCCTTTGATGTCGCCGATGCCAACATCACGCGTGCGGCAATTGAATCGCTGTTGCGATCCGGACCGATCGGCGTGCTGGTCAATAACGCCGGCATCCACGACGATGCGCCGCTGGCCGGTATGAGCGATACGCAGTGGCATCGCGTCATTGATGTCTCGCTGCATGGATTCTTCCATGTCACCCAACCGCTGTTGTTGCCAATGGCGCGCGCGCGTTTTGGTCGCATCGTCAATGTGTCGTCAGTCGCGGCGACGATGGGCAATCGCGGCCAGGTCAACTACGCCGCAGCGAAATCTGCTCTGCACGGCGCGTCGCGTTCGCTGGCACGCGAGATGGCCTCGCGCGGAATCACCGTCAACGTCGTCGCGCCGGGCATCATCGCCGGACGTCTGACGGACGAATCGTTTGATGCCGAGCGTATCAAGGCGATGGTTCCGGCTGGCCGCGTTGGTACGCCGGATGAAGTCGCCGCCCTAGTGCGTTTTCTGTGTTCGCCGGAAGCGGCCTACATCAACGGCCAGGTGATCGGTGTCAACGGCGGCATGGCCTAGATAGTGGGCGGCGCAGTTTTCAAGCATGCCGTCTTCGGCCAGCCGATTGCGCATTCGTTGTCGCCGCGCATTCATTCTGCATTCGCTGCGCAATTCGGTATTGCTATCGAGTATCGCGCGATCGAAGCGGGTGTCGAAACGTTTGCAAATGAGCTGGCTGCGTTCGCGCATGCGGGTGGCTCTGGCGCAAATGTCACGTTGCCGCTGAAACAAATCGCCGTAGCGCAGTGTGCGCAGGTCACTGAGCGTGCAACTCGGTCCGGCAGCGTCAATACGCTGACGTGGCGCAACGGCGAATGGTTCGGCGATACGACCGACGGTGTCGGCTTTGTGCGTGATCTTGAAGGTCGTTACGGTTGCGTGCTGGCCGGTCGTCATACATTGCTGCTCGGTGCCGGCGGCGCGGCACGCGCGGTGGCCTGCGCACTGATCGATGCCGGCGTCGACTCATTGACGATCGCCAATCGCACGCACGAACGTGCCGCAGAATTGGCGACTGCGTTCATCGGGAGTGGCGACGTACGCGTCTGTCGTTGGAACGAGATTTCCGCTACCGGTGCGCTCGACCTCGTCGTCAATGCGATTTCCGCAGGTCATCATGACGGCGCTCAATTTCCGAGGCTCGGCGGGCTCGCCAGCAACGCGGTTTGTTATGACCTCAGCTATGGAGTCGCGGCTCAAGCGTTTCTTGCATGGGCCAACGCCGCAGGCGCAGCGCGCGTATTCGATGGTCTCGGCATGTTGGTTGAGCAAGCTGCCGAATCGTTCTCGATCTGGCATGGCCGAAAACCGGAGACGCAAGCCATATTCGATGATCTGCGCCGCGAGCAGGTGGAGCGCTCGCGACAGACGCCGGGCTGAGTCCATGGATTGTCGACCCGGATGTGCCGCGTGTTGTATCGCGCCGTCAATCTCGTCGCCGATACCCGGTATGCCGCAGGGCAAAGCGGCAGGCGTGCGCTGCGTACAACTCTCAGTCGATAACCGCTGCCTGATTTTTGGCCTGTCGGAGCGGCCAGCGGTTTGCGTGAGCTTGCGGCCCAACGTCGAGATGTGCGGAAGCACTCGCGACGAGGCGATGGCGATCCTTGCCCGACTGGAGAACCTGACCGCACCAGTGGGCGTGTAGATAGACAGCACGGTAGAGATCCGCGACTCGTTCCGAGGTAGAGCCAGCACGGCTATGGCTGACCCCCGACGCATTACATTTATTTGCCTTGACAAGTAATTCGTCATAAGTAAACTACCGAGTCCATGAATAGCGACTCGCCCATTTCTGCCAGCACAACCAATATCGGCGCGTTGGTCTGCCAACTGCGCAACGAAATCGTCGCGCGCTTCGAGAGTGAGTTGTCGCGCAACGGCTTCGATGTCAACTTCACTCAGTACCTGGCGCTCAAGCGATTGGCCTTACAGGGACCGTTGACGGCAACCGAGCTTTCGCGCTCGTTACGGCACGATGCCGGCGCATTGACGCGTATTCTCGACCGTTTGCAGAAGAAGGGATATCTCGTTCGCGAGCCGCACGCACACGACCGACGCGCGCTGCAAATCAAGCTGACCGAAGCCGGGCGCGCTGCCTGGAGCGCGATGCGTGCCTGTGGAGACACGGCGCATGAGCAAATTCAAGTTGGCATCAACGCCGACGAACGCGCGCAGTTTGTCGATGTACTCGGGCGAATTCTCGAAACGCTACGTGGTAGCCAATTCGGAGCGGAATAGTGAAATATTTGTCCAGGCAACCAATAATGGCCCGATTGGCACGAATCATTTCCTTCGCGCTGATTGCGTTGTTGTCTGGGTGCGCAACGTCGGCTGGATTGCATCCGCAGGGTCACCAGCGTGACCCGGGCGAACTGGCTGTGCAGGGAACGTTCGCGGCTGTGCAAATCTCGCCGGCAACGTGGCCGAAATCGGAATGGTGGCGCGCACTCGGCGATCCCCTGCTTGACGCGCTGATCGCCGAAGCACTGCAAAATAATCCGAGTCTCGATTCTGCCGAAGCGCGTGCGCATCTTGCTCTAGCCGAGGCATGGGCAACCGACGCGGCACGTCAGCCCACGGTCAGCACAAACGCGAATGCGTCAGGCATTCGCATTCCATCCACCATCATCGGCGAACCGATCGGTGGCCACTTCAACACGTTGAATGTGCTGTCGCTGAAGGCCAGCTATGGCTTTGATCTCTGGGGCGGCAAGCGCGCTGCCTGGGAGGCCGCGGTCGATAACGCACACGCCGCAGAGGTCGATACGCACGCCGCGCGGCTCAATCTGTCGAGCAAAATTGCTCGGACCTACGCGCAACTCGACTATGCCTTCGCGCAACTCGATATTGCGCAGCACGAGGTCGATCGTTCCACGCGAGCGTTCGACTTGACTGCACAACGTGTCAAGGCCGGCATCGACAGCGCGCTGCAATTGAAGCAGACCGAAGCCGCAGTGCCGATCGCGCGGCAGCAATTAATTGCTGCCCAGTTGCAGGTGACCGCCGCCCGCGTCGCTCTGGCTGCATTGGTTGGCGCCGGCCCCGATCGCGGTGCGCAGATCGAGCGTCCTCATTCGTTGCAAATCAGCGCTCTCGCGTTGCCAAGTGCGTTGCCGGCAGAGTTGCTCGCTCGACGACCCGATGTCGTGGCGGCGCGTTGGCGCAGCGAAGCAGCGGCACTCGAGATCAACGTCGCGAAAACGAAATTTCTGCCGAATTTCGATTTGACCGCCGCTGCCGGACTCGCCTCGCTCGGCGTGTCGGAATTGTTTACCGCGCAGAGCCGCTACTACCAGATTGCTCCCGCTCTCTCGCTGCCGATATTCGATGGTGGCCGCCTGCGCGCCAACTTGAGCGGCAGGGATGCTCAATACGATCTCGCCGTCGCCCATTACAACCAGACCCTTGTCGATGCCCTGCACGGTATCGCGGCTGATCTGGCGACCCTGGGCTCGCTTGAGGCGCAGGCAATAGCAGCCGTTTCAGCGCGCGACACCGCAAGCGCGGCATTCGATCTGGCGATGCAACGTTATCGCGGCGGGGTCGGAAATTATCTCGATGCACTGGTCGTGCAGCAGCAGTTTCTAGGTGCCGAGCAACGCGTTGCTGCCCTGCGCGCTCAGCAGATCGATACATCGATTCAATTGATCGCGGACCTCGGCGGCGGGTACGAACCCGCTCAAGATAGCGCCGCTATTGAGAGTGCGTCCGCAGCCGGCACCTCGGCTCCTACCACCTCAGCACCAACCATCTCCGCGACATCGACCGTCCCGAAAGGACTCTTCCCATGAGCAACGAATCCTCATCAACCATCGCCATCAAGGTCAGCGGCAACGGCAATCGCCGCCGCTCGCTGCTCTGGCTACTTGCCGCCGTTGTTATCGTCGCGGCCATCGCCTGGACGCTTTGGTATTTCCTTGATGGGCGCTGGTACGCCGAGACCGAGGATGCCTATGTGGACGGCAATATCGTGCAGATCACCCCGCAAATTGCCGGCACCGTGGTCAGCATTGCCGCCGACGACGGCAATCGGGTGCAGGCCGGACAGGTGCTGGTAGAACTCGAGTCCAGCGATGCCGATGTCGCGCTGGCGCAGGCGCGGGCCGCGCTGGCGCAAGCAGTGCGGCGTGGACGCGGTTTGTTCAGCACCGTCGATAGCGGACAAGCCGACCTGGCGGCGCGCAACATCGCGCTGACCAAGGCGCGCGCCGATGTCGAGCGGCGCAGCAACCTGGTCGCGAGTGGGGCGGTCTCGGCCGAGGAACTTAGCCACGCACGCGATGCCCTCGCTGCCGCAGAAAGTGCGCTTGCCGCCTCGCAAGGACAGCTCAACACCAGCAAGGCACTGATCGACGACACGACGATTGCCGCGTTGCCGGATGTGCAGTTGGCCGCCGCGAAATTGCGTGCGGCGATGCTCGATCGCGCGCGTACGCAATTGATCGCGCCGGTTAGCGGCTACGTGGCCAAGCGCACGGTGCAGGTCGGCCAGCGCGTGCAACCCGGTGCGGCGTTGATGGCCGTGGTGCCGCTCGATCAGCTCTGGGTTGATGCGAATTTCAAGGAAACCCAGTTGCGCCACATGCGCATCGGCCAGCCAGTGACGCTGGAATCGGACCTTTACGGCAGCGATGCGATATTCCATGGACACGTAGAGAGTCTCGGCGTCGGTACCGGTAGCGCGTTCTCGCTGCTGCCGGCGCAGAACGCCAGCGGCAACTGGATCAAGATCGTGCAGCGCGTGCCGGTACGGGTCGGCTTCGATCCGCAGGAGCTGGCAAGGAATCCGTTGCGAGTCGGCTTGTCGATCAGCGCCAGCGTCGATCTGCACGATCAAAGCGGCTCCATGTTGGCGCAGAAAACATCGTTGCAACCGGCATTCTCGACGGATATCTACAGCCGCCAACTCGGCGACGCAGATGCGCAGATCAACCAGATCATCGATGCCAATCTTGCGCGTCCATCGACTGCCGCAAAACGCTGAGCAAAACCGACCTGCCACTGCTCGCGGCTGCACGCACTTATGGCCACAACGCCTTTCACCCCGCGGAACCTCGGGCTGACCACACTCGGTCTGTCGCTCGCAACCTTCATGCAGGTGCTCGACACGACGATAGCCAACGTGTCGCTACCGACGATCTCCGGCAATCTCGGCGTCAGCGCCGATCAAAGCACGTGGGTGATTACCTCGTTTGCGGTCAGCAACGCGATCGCGTTGCCGTTGACCGGCTGGCTGACGCGTCGGATCGGCGAAGTGCGTCTGTTTCTCGCCGCAACCATGTTGTTCACGATCGCCTCGTTCCTGTGCGGCACGGCCCAGAGCATGACGATGTTGATCGTCTTCCGCGCATTGCAGGGCGCGGTTGCCGGACCGATGTATCCGATCACCCAGAGTCTGCTGATCTCGATCTATCCCGCCGCCAAACGAGGACAGGCGCTGGCCCTGCTCGCGATGGTTACCGTCGTGGCGCCGATCGCCGGGCCGATCCTCGGCGGTGTGATCACCGACAACTGGACCTGGCCATGGATCTTCTTCATCAATATTCCGGTCGGCATTCTCGCGTTCTCGATAGTCAGCAGCCAGATGGGCGCCAAACCCGAGGTGACCGAACGGCCGAAGATGGATTACGTAGGTCTGATTACCCTCGTGCTCGGTGTTGGCGCACTGCAGATACTGCTCGACAAGGGCAATGATGCGGACTGGTTCGAATCGAGTTTCATCATCGGGCTTGCCATCGTGTCGGCAATTTCGCTATCGATCTTCCTGATCTGGGAATTGACCGATCGCGATCCGATTGTTGATCTGCGTCTGTTCCGTCACCGAAATTTCAGCATTGGTACCGTTGTGATGGTGCTTGCTTACGCGGGATTTTTCGGCGTCGCTCTACTGGTGCCGCAATGGTTGCAGCGTCAGCTTGGTTACACCTCGACCTGGGCCGGTTTCGCAACCGCGCCGATCGGTATCTTGCCGGTATTGCTGACACCCTTCATCGGCAAGTTCGCACCGCGTTTCGACCTGCGTCTGCTCGCGGCGATCGCGTTTCTAGTGATGGGTAGCACGTGCGTGTTGCGCTCGGGATTCAATCTCGATGTCGATTTTTTCCACATCGCCATGGTCCAGTTGCTGATGGGACTCGGCGTCGCGTTTTTCTTCATGCCGATCCTGCAAATCCTGCTGTCGGATCTCGCACCGAACGAGATCGCCGCAGGTTCGGGACTGGCGACTTTCCTGCGCACACTCGGCGGCAGTTTCGCCGCATCGATCACCACGTTCCTGTGGATACACCGTGCCGATGTCCACCATGCGCGTCTGAGCGAAAACGTCACCGCTTACGACGCCGTGTCGCAACAGGCGATCGGTGCGCTCGGACATGGCGACAACCAGCACGCCTACGCGGTGCTCGATCGCATGATCGACCTACAGAGCTATCAGCTGTCGTTCAACGAAGTTTTTCATTTGTTCGCCTGGGTATTCTTCAGCCTCGTCGTGATCATCTGGCTGGCGAAGCCGCCGTTTGGCGCGAAAACCGGGCCAGCGGTAGCTGGCGGGCATTAGGCGGGCAAATCAATCGCTGGCAGGGATACCGTCGAAAAATTCGACCTCGCCGGTCTCCAGCGAATATTCAGCGCCGACGACGATAAGCCCCTGGTTCCGGATCAACTGCTCAATGACCTGCGAACCATTCCGCAGGTGATTGGCCGAGGCACGGATATTGGCGCGCACCGCGCGGTGGACCAGTTCTTCCGGATCGTGATTGAGACCCGGCGCGAGCAGCCCCTCGATCGACGGACGCACGCGATCGACGATGGAACTCAAGTTGCGCGACTGGCTTTCGCTCGGACGCTGGAGTTGTTCGAGTGTCGCCAGAATCGCGCCGCATTTCGAATGTCCGAGTACGACAACCAGCTGGATACCGAAGCGCTCGGCGGCAAACTCGACGCTGCCCACTTGCGAAGGCGCAACGATATTTCCGGCGACGCGAATGACGAACAGATCACCGAGGCCCTGGTCGAACACGATCTCGACCGGAACACGTGAATCAGAACAACCGAGGATGGCTGCGAACGGTTCCTGTCCGTCGGCAATCGCACTGCGCCGCCTCGCACCGGTATCGGTCTCACGGCCTGCGGTGTCCGCAACAAAGCGGCGATTGCCGTCGCGCAGACGATTCAGTGCGTCATTCGCCGTAATCATTGTTCATGTAGTCCTGAGCTTGTCATCGCCCACTATGCAAAATTTGGTGTGCCGAAAGCCAGAGGCACGTGATACTTCTGCGAGGAAATAGCACGCCCGCGCCGAAACCGCTATCCGAAGACTCACGCAACGACAATCTCCGGCGTTCGCTAGCTAGCCGGACCAGAGTCCAAACTCACGATTTTCACGTTTCTGTTCGGCCATCCGAGATGACCGAATTGCGATCGCAGGCGAATCTTCCGGTTCTGCGCCGAATTGCCTTGGTCATCGACATGCATCAGCGGATGCCGGACGCGACAACATTCCTGCGCGTGGTGTGAATGACAAATGCAATCAGGATGATCGCCAGAATCGCCGACGATCCGATCGTTCCGAAACCAAGCCCACCTTTCTCAATCGGCTTGGTCAGCAAGTCGCCGAAGGTCGCCCCGAACGGTCGGGTGAGCACGAATGCGACCCAGAACAGCAGAACATGGTTGAGCCGGGTGAATCGATAGGCGAGCGCAGTCAGCGCAATCGTTGATCCAATCAACAATGCGCCGCCAAAAAAACCGAGTCCGGAATCGTCAGCAAGAAAATCCCCAAGTGCAGTTCCGAGCGTATTGGAAAACAGGATCGCTACCCAGTAAAACATCTCGGCGCGGGTAGTGCGGATATTGTCCACGGCCAGCGATTTTTCGGTGAACCGCCACACCGCCAGCACCAGTGCAAGGCACGTGACCAGGATCAGCGATCCTTTCGCATAGCCGAGTCCGAGCGTGCGATCCATATAGTCGGACATCGTCGTGCCCGCCGTGCTGGTGGTTAGAATCACCGACCAGTACAACACAGGATGAAACCGATCTGCGGCGATCTGCGCAACCAGGGTCGCCAGAAACGCGCCGAGCAGAATCACCGTACTCATTGCGTAGCCGACATTCAACGTCATCGAAAGCAGATCGCCCGCTGTTTCACCCAGCGTCGTCGCACAGATCTTCATGATCCAGAAAAAGAGCGTGACTTGGGCAACCTTGTTCATTGGCGCGTGCCTTGGCTTCAGGACGGCGACACCATACACGTGTGCCTACTCAGCAAAGTGCAAACATGGCCGAGGGAGCCTAAGGTGGATTGCCAGAATGCGCACGTAAATATCTGAAGACAGCTGGAGAGTAACTGGCAGCATTGCTCGTCTCCGGCATACCTGACGCTTACTTCGGCTTCCGTCCACTTTGTTGGAATTTCAGGAGGTGGGCAATTCCGTTCTCCGCGAAAAAATTATTGAACTCCATGCAGATGCACAGAAATAAGTCGTACACTACCTCGTGCATTCGCGCGCGCTGGTTGTCTAGGGCGCAATTTATGTAGATCCACTTCGGGGGTAGGCAATGCAAGCTGGTCGACGCTTTCGGGTGTGTGCTCTCATGGTTCTTGTCTCGCTGGGAATCATCACCGGATTCCAGCCCGCACGCGCGGCCATCGGCGCGGCCGATACAGTACCCGGGGCGACATTGCTGTTCCCGTACTTCGAGGTTGATACCAATTCGTCGACCGGTGTCGACACGTTCCTCTCGATTCGCAATACCAGCGCAACGGCGATCCTCGGACACATAACCGTCTGGACCGATCTGGGCTATCCGGTGCTGACGTTCAACATCTACATGACGGGTTACGATGTTGTTTCGCTGGATCTGCGCGATACCTTGGTGAACCGCCATCTGCCGAGAACCGCATCGGCCGGCCAGGATCCCGGGGACACCATCTCTCACCATGGTTCGTTTTCGCAGGACATCAACTTTGCCAGTTGCACCGGCCAGCTGCCGTATCCGACCCTGGCGCTCAACGCCAGTTTCGCCAGCGATTTGCGTTCGCTACTGAGCGGAGGCCCGGCGGTGTTTCTCAGCGGCAAGTGCGCCGGTTTCAATCATGGCGATGCTATCGCACGCGGTTACGTTACGATCGATACGGTGAACAATTGCACGCAGCGAATGCCCGGCAACGTCGGTTACTTCGGCAATGGCGGCACGGGTGATGCGACGAATCAGAATGTGATGGCTGGGGAGTATTTCCTGGTCGATTCCGGCAACGCGCTGTTGCATCAGGGTGCGGCCGTGGCCGTACAGGCATCGGCAACCGACCCGAGCACAAGCGACGCGGGCAGGTATACGTTCTATGGACGTGTGAATTCGTTTAACGTCGCT
>JBDTOS010000015.1:0-19636 GCA_039933095.1 Dokdonella sp. | reverse complement strand
AGATCGGCATCATCGATGTCGCCGAGGTAGCGGGCAAAGTTTGGCGCGTTGAAATCGTCGTTGCGCAAACGCGTGCCGATGCGATCGCGCAACACGACCAAATCGGGTTGATCGGCCAGCAGCGCGGCGATCTGTTCGACACCACTGCCCGGCAGGCCGAGCAGCAGGATCGGTGCCTCGGCCCACTTCGGTCCCGGCGTTTCTTCCAGCACCTCGGCGAGCTGCGGCGGTGGTTCGGCGAGCGCCGGCAGATCGCTCGCCGCGCGACTTTGCGCCTCGCTGAAACAACGCGCTGCGTCAGCGTATTCACCGGCCTGATCGTGCAGTCGGCCTCGGTAGTTCAAACGCAGTCGTGCCGCCCCTTCGCTGAGATCGGTGTGTTGATCCAGTCCATCAAGCAGCGCCTGCGCCGCAGCGTGGTTGCCGTCGCGCAACGCGGCGCGAATGCGCACCAGAGTCGATTCGACCTCGCCCGGTGTATGTGCCTCGATCCACTCGGCGTGTTTCAATGCTGCGGCGAAATCGCCGGTGTAGTCGGATAGAACCGCTAGACGCGCGTGCGGTGTCGGTTCATCGGGATGGCGCTCGCTCAATTCCTGCCATGCCGCCTGCGCTTCGACAAGATGATTGGCCACGGTCAACAGTTCGGCGCGCCCGCGGCGGGCGTCGTCATCATTCGGCGCCAGCGCAAGGTACTGTTCGTAGGCAACGATTGCCTCGTCGAGGCGACCGAGGCGCGTAAGCGTCCATGCGTACGCCTTGATCACCATCGGCGGTTGCGCGGCGCTGGCGAGAGCGGATTGATAGCCCTTCGCTGCATCGTCGAACTCGCCGCGCGCTCGCGCGATATCGGCAAGACCAATCGTCGCCGCAGTCGCATACTGGGTGGATTCGGCGAGCTTTCGGTAGTGTGGTTCGGCATCGTCGTGCCGGCCGGCCTGTAGCAGGGTCTGCGCGAGCAGCCCGCGCGCGAGCAGCAGATCAGGATTCAACCGCAAGGCGTTGTTCAATGCCTGTTCGGCAAACGCTGGCGTCCCCTGGGCAAGAAACGCCCGGGCCAGCAGCAGATAAATCGACGCATCCTGCGAGCCGTTGTCGGCAGCGCGCGTCAGGTGGCGCAAGGCGGCCGCAGTATCGCCCTTATCCAGCGCGATCGTGGCGAGCCCGGCCAGCGCATGTTCATCGCTGCCAACCCGCAAAGCCATATGGAAATGCTGTTCGGCGGTCTCGCCATTGCCTTCGGCAAGCAGTACGTGACCGAGCGCGGCATGCGCGGCCGCCAGATTCGGATTGAGCACGAGTGCCTGCTGGTAGTAGCCACGCGCTGCGGCGAGATCGTCCTGCTGGCTGCGAAATGCACCGAGGGTGAGCAGGATCAGCGGTTGATCTGGCCCTAGCTCGTGCGCGCGTTGCACCAGTTGTTCGGCCTCGACAAATTCGCCGCGCTGGTGACGCAGCTGGCCGAGCAGGTGATGTGCCTCGGCATCGTCCGGGTGCTCGAGCAGATGCGCGCGATAGCCTTGTTCGGCATCGTCGAGTCTTCCCTGACGATGCAGTTCGATCAACTTCTTCAACATGTGTTCTCGCTATGGAATCGCTGCCGCAGTGAAGCAGCCAAGCACATAATTATGCCGCACGAGGCCACCCAGGCGTGTGCGCACAGACCGGCATGACTTGGGGGTGCCGTCGAGCAGCCAGCACAAAGCCGCGAATGTTCATGCAAAAAAGCGGAGTCTAGACAGGGGCAAGAAGGTTCCACGTGCCCTTTGCGATCATGCTTACTCGATGTGACTCGTGAATATGTAGTCAGACGCAATCCGATAGACGACGTTGGTCGCCTCGTTGGCGACATATAGATTGCCCGCCTCGTCCTCGCCAAACGCCGAATACGTGCCGTAACCATTGGCATCGTCGCGCCAGACGCTGTAGGTCCAGGTCCCGCCGGCAGCCGGTTTACCGAGAAAGATTTCGCTGGAGCAGGAATCCGCAAAGAAATACATGCCTTGTAGGCCTTGGACTGGCCCGCGGAATCGATAGCCGCCGGTAACCGCGCAACGCGTGCCGGTGGCATGCGTATATTCCATCACCGGCAGCACATTGGGCGGCAGCGGCGGCGCGCAAATGTTCGCCGCGTTGTAGACGCCCGTTCCTTCCATACAACGCCAGCCATAGAACAGCGGCTCTGTCGAACCCAGCAGACGCAGATCTACTTCTTCGCGCGTGTTCTGACCCACATCGCCGATCCACATATCGCCAGTGAGGCGATCGAAGCTCCAACGCCATGGATTGCGAAATCCGTACAACCAGATCTCGTCGCAGGTGTTGCTGGAACCTACATACGGATTGTCCGCCGGGATCGCGTACTCAGCCGGCTGGCCGGTCGTGGTACCGCACATCTCGGCACCAGCGAGAGACCCGCGGCTGTCGACATCGATACGCAGTATCTTGCCGCGCAGGAAATATTGCAGTCCGCTGCCGGTGCCGCAGGTTGCCGGATTCGCGTCCGCCGGTTTCTTCCACAAGCACTCGGCAAAACCATTGGTACCGCCTTCCTGTCCGCCGTCGCCAACCGACATGTAGAGATAGCCGTCCGGTCCGAAATGGAGATCGCCGCCGTTGTGATAGGAACCGTTGTCGGCCAGGCGCATGACGACGGTCCCGGTGGCGTTGGCGACATCGGGATTCGCCGACACGGTGTAGCGCACCAGCACCTCGTCCGGCGCCGAACCGAGACGCGGCTCGGCGGCCGCACGCATGTAGACGATATAGAACTCGTCGTTGTGCGCCATGGCGGGCCTGCCGAAATTCGGATGAAAGCCCAAGCCGAGCAGTCCGCTCACACCGACCGGACCTGGATAGGTAACCTCGACGGTCAGGAATGGCGTCGCCAACAAAACTCCGTTCTTGACGATGCGAATCGCGCCGCTCTGGCTGACGATGAACAAGCGACCGCTGCCATCGTGTGGAGATGCGATCGCGAGCGGAGCAGTCACCTGATTTGTCACTTGGACCAAAGTCAGATCCGCTGGAGCCGTCTGCGCATCGCCAACCGAAGCGCAGGCCAGTGCTGCGAGAAATCCCACGACACGTCGCCATGTAAGATCCACGCCAATGTCTCCCGTAATTTCCGAGCAATCTTTCTCGGGCGCGCAGTTTAGCTCGGAAGCCGTGCGGCTCTGGTCGGTCGCACGGGTTCTACTGATCCGGAAGTTTCTGGGCGCTGTGACTAGAGCCGATTATTCTGGAGTTTCGCGATTGTCCTTGACGATACGACGCCCAAGGCCAAGGATCGCCGTTAATGCAGACCCTGACCGCCGATGCGTTCGTCAGCGTGGCGACACCGCCACCGCTCGGCGACGACGAAGTTCATGTGTGGCTGATCGAGTCGGCAACGGCGCAGCGCGCACCAGCTTTGTCGGTCGCTGCGCATGCGACGCTTGGATGGTTGCTCGCCCGCTATGTCGGCGAGGATGCCGGACCGCCAGCCATTGCGCGCGGTCCGCACGGGAAGCCTTATGTGCCTTTGCTGCCGGAGCTTGAGTTCAATCTCAGCCATAGCGGACGTTGCACGCTGATCGCACTTGCGCGCGGCCAGGCGGTCGGCGTTGATGTCGAGCGCAGTGATCGCTGCTGGTCGGTCGACGGTATTGCGCGGCGCTATTTCACTGCGAGCGAAAGCCGCGCGCTTGCACAGGTCGGCGATGGCGAGCGAGCCAATGCGTTCCTGTCGCTGTGGACGTGCAAGGAGGCGGTGCTGAAAGCGATCGGTAGCGGAATTTCGTTCGGACTCGATCGAGTCGAGTTTGCCCTGTCGACGAACTCGCGAGTCGATCGACTGGTAGCGACTGCCGACGAAGCCGGTACTCCCGCTGAGTGGGAGGTCTGTGCGATCGAACCGAGTGACGGTTATTTCGGAGCCGTAGCGTGGCGTGGACCGAAGCGCAGCGTGCGTACATTGCGTGCAGCACCGATGGCGGCGACAGCATTCGCGGAATGATCCTGTTTGCGACGCTCGGGGCCTTTCGCACGTCAAATCAGCAATATGGCTGATGGAACTGCGCAGCGGGTGAGCACCGGCTTTGCCCAGACGATCGATGCGGCGATTCTGGCGCGGGCACGACGCGGCGACATGGTTGCGTTTGCGGAGATCTACACCGTTTACGGTCGACCGTGCTACACGCTTGCCCTGCGCCTGCTCGGTAGTACGAGCGCGGCTGAGGATGTCGTTCAGGACGTTTTTTTGAAACTGATGGATGCGGTACGCGGGTTTCGCGGCGATGCGCCTTTCGGCGCGTGGCTCAAGCGGATGACGGCGAATGCGGCGATCGATCAATTGCGCAAGGCCGGGCGCGGAAGTGCGGAAGAGGGCGAGGCTGCGCTTGACGCGCTAGCTGCTTCCGAAACTGCTCCCGCAACGGCGATCGATGCCTGGAGCCTGTTGCAACGATTGCCAGCGCAGGCCCGGGCGATTGTCGTGCTGCATCAATTCGAGGGCTATTCGCATAAGGAACTCGCTGCGTTGTTCGGGCAGACCGAAAGCTATTCCAAGTCGATACTTTCGCGTGCGCTTCAGCGACTGCAAAAGTCGGTTCGGGACGATTCGACGAGTTAAGCCAGGTTCTTGGGCAAAGCAAGGTTTTTGAGCAAAGCTTAGTGATGACATTGCCTCGATGATTTTCCGTAACGCGTGAGATGACTATGCACGATTTGAATGCTGACAGCGGCGGGACACAAGACTCTTTGCACGCCATGCCACGCTTCACGACGTGGCCGGATGTTAGTCCCGACGATTCGCTGTGGCCGCGAATTGTCGCTGCACGCGGGCGCCAGTTGACGAAGCGGCGACGCTACAAATTCATTTCTGGCAGCGCCGCTGTCGCTGCTGTTGCGATGATCGCAATCTGGTGGTCGAGCATCCAGGTTGGCCCGCTTTCGGAATCCGATCCGCTAGCAAGCGTGCGGGAGCAGTCGCAGGAACTAGAGCGCGAGTGGCAGGCGCTTGCCGATACGTCGAGTCTGCAGGCCAGCGGTTTCGCGCGATTGCAGGGGGTGGACCACGCACTGCAGCGAGCCTATGACCGCAACGCCGACAGCGATGAGCTGGCGGCATTGTGGGCGCAACGGACCTTGATCCTGCAGCGTCTTGTTTCGAGGGCGCGCGATCCCGAAGGTGTTGCGACTATTTAACGTCACATTTACCTGCTCGCTGCACGACATCCGTAATTTAAAGGAGAACTGACATGACATTGAATACCGATATTCGCAATGGACCGTTTCTCGGTCTCTCGCTGGCTGTGCTCGTCGCCACGTCTGCGTACGCGCAAACTGTCAGTGCGAGCCGTGCGCCGGAGCCGGACAACACAGGCATTGCCGCAAACGCGGAGCAACGGGTACGCGAGGAGTTGCGCGGCATGATGCTCGACATGGTGTCGACCGGTACGTTTGCCGGTGTCGCGCCGGAAAACGTCAATCTGCAAATCGACGAACCGGCGCAGCAGGTCGACAATCTGGGTTTACTCGTTGACAGCAGCAGTGCCCGGGCCGATGCGAATGCAGGATTGCGCGTGCTGGCGACCACGCCGGGCGGTGCCGCCGAACGCATGGGTTTGCGCGCGGGCGATGTTCTCGTCGCTGTCAATGGAAACTCGCTCGCTTCCTCTGATGTTGGTGCTGATGGCTCGAATCGCGGATCTGCTGCGGAAGGGTTGCGGCGCGAGCTCGCAGGACTCGCCAACGGGGACACCTTGCACTTTTCGGTGCACCGAAGCGGAAGCGCGTTGGAAGTATCCGGTCCGGTTGCGCGCACCTTTCTGCCGGCGATGCGACTTCGTATCGGCAACGGCACAACGGTCGCATCGGCGACCAGTGGTGCTGCGGGCGTCGGCATGACCGTCAACGCCGTCGACGCGGCTTCGATATCGGGTTGCGGGCGCATCAGCGTGTTCGATGTTGCCCCGCGTAATCAGCAATTGCATGAGGCAAAACTGATTTTTATTGATGGTGTAACGCCCGGACCGAGCGGCGCCAAATCCTATCGGGTGAGTGCCGGTCGGCATACGCTGACGGTCAGCGAGCGCATCGAGAACCGCTATCTGTCGATCAACAGCGCGCAGCGCAATGCGGCGCTCAATCGCTACAAGACCATCGATGTCGATGTCGCACCCGATACGACCTATTTCCTGGCTGCACACTTCAATCAGGACAAGGCGCTGGAATTTGCCCACAACGAATATTGGGACCCGAAAATCTGGCGCGAAGTGCATGAGAGCTGCGGTGCCTGGCATTGAATGACTCGGTTCATTGAATCAGGCAGGCGAGTACTTCGGCAGACGGTTCGCTCGACGAGTTGATTTTTGCTGCGCGGTTGACGGCGCTCTGCGGTAGGTGCGAACGTGAGCGCAGCACCGTGAGAGAAATGCCTTGACCGTACTCAGCGTCAACATCAACAAGGCGGCCGTGTTGCGCAACTCGCGTGGCGGCAGCGAACCCGACCCGGTGGCGATTGCGCGCGTGGCGATCGCCGCCGGTTGTCACGGCATCACGGTGCATCCGCGCCCGGACCAGCGCCACATTCGCGCCGAGGATGTGCCGCGGATCGCGGCGGCGCTCGGCAGCGTTGAATTCAACATCGAAGGCAACCCGTTCGCACCGTCGCGTGGCAGTTATCCGGGCCTCCTGGAGTTGGTACGCGCAACACGTCCAGCGCAGGCGACCCTGGTTCCCGATGGCGATGGCCAGATCACCTCCGATCATGGATTCGATTTGATCCGAGATGGGGCGCGTTTGACTCCGCTGATCGCCGAGCTGAAGCGCAGCGGATGTCGCGTCAGTCTGTTCATGGATACCGGAAGTAACGATATCGAGCGCGCGGCGGAGGTCGGTGCCGATCGCATCGAGTTGTACACAGGGCCATTTGCCGAAGCCCATGCTCGAGGTGATGCATCTCGGGCACTAGCCGATTGCGTGGACAGCGCGACGCGAGCACGCGCGGTAGGACTGGGTGTCAACGCAGGTCACGATCTCAACCAGAGCAATCTTGGCGATCTGCTGACCGCTATTCCTTTTCTTGCCGAAGTTTCAATCGGCCACGCGTTGTTTTCCGAGGCCCTGCTGGATGGCCTGACCGTTACTGTTCAGCGCTATCTGGCGATCCTCGCAGTCGCGCGCTGAAACAGAGCACGAAGCGTTGATTTCGAGGGGTGCTTCGCGTTTGCAGGGATTCGTAGCGCTGCGGCAAACATGAGCGTTTTCTCGTCTTGGATGGCATTTGAAACTCCAAAAAAAACGCCGCAACAAGTGCGGCGCCTTTCGTGTGTCGCAGGGTCGGAGGCAGCTACTGCTGCGATTCGCCACCCGACGTAATGAAGCCAATCTTGACCATGCCCGCGCTCTTGGCATCGGCCATCACCGTCGCGATTTTCTGGTACTCGGTCACCTTGTCCGCGCGAATCTGCAACTCCGGTTGTGGAGTTCGTTGCGCCGCCACGCGCAACTGGGCAACCAGCATCGCCTCGGTGATGGGTTCGTCATTCCAGAAAATATCGCCCGATGCCTTGACGGCAAGATCGATCGGCTCGGGCGGCGTCTCCGTCTGCACGTTCGGATTGGCCTGTGGCAGGTCAATCCGAATCTTGTGCGACATCAACGGCGCGGTGATCATGAAGATGATCAGCAATACCAGCATCACGTCGACCATCGGCGTGACGTTGATCTCCGACATCGGGGTACCAGTACCCCCGGAACCTGAACTGAAGGCCATGGCTTACTTCCTCGCGGCTTGAACCGTGCCGACGCTGGATTCGATGCGCGAACCGGTTGCGAAGAAGTCGTGCAGATCGTGCGCGAATTCGTCGAAGCGGGCGTAGGTCAGGCGATTCGAGCGGACAAAGAAGTTGTACGCCAGCACCGCCGGAATAGCAACGAACAGACCGAATGCGGTCATGATCAGGGCCTCGCCGACCGGACCCGCAACGACCTGGATCGATGCCTCACCGGACGCGCCGATCTTGATCAGGGCGTGGTAGATACCCCAGACCGTACCGAGCAGACCTACGAACGGCGCCGCCGAACCGACTGTGGCTAGAACCGTAAGGCCGCTTTCCAGACGCATGCTTTCGCGCGAGACGGCCTGACGCAGCGCGCGGTCGATGAACTCGGAACGATTCAGCGTATCGGCCAGCCGGCCGCCGCCTTCGCTGCGCTGATGGTGCGCGGCGGCGGATGCGCAGTCGAGTGCGATCTTCGAGAATGGTTCCGACTTGGGCTGCTCTTCCATGAAGCGAATCGCATCCTGTGCCGAAGGGGTGTCCCAGAACGTGTGGATCACGCGCTCCATGCGGGCACGAATCATCGCGTTACGCAGGAAGTTCGCGACGATGTAGAACCACGACATAAGCGACATCAGGCACAACGTGACGAAAACGATCCAGCCGAGAGCATCGAATGCGTGGATCAGATGGTCGAAACCCATCTGGTTGAACGCATCGGCGCTGGATCCGCCTGACGCTGCGGCCGCAGGCATGCCTGGGGTCGCCGGTGGCGGAACGGGAGCGGCTGCGGCCGCGGGTTGAGTTTGAGAGGCATCTTGCTGCATAGCGCTACCCTATGGTCGTTATTGACTGAGTGTCCATTTGATTGGCACGAGGACATAACCGCTGGTCGGCTTGCCGTTCTTGATACCTGGGTTGAACACCCAGTTTTTCACTGCGGCAACCGCCGCCTGGTCGAGCACGCGGAACCCGCTCGATTTTTCCACCTGCACATCTTGCGGCTCGCCATTCGGCCCGACCAGCACCTTCAGCAAGGTCTCGCCTTCCTGATGCTGGCGGATCGCGATCACCGGGTACTTCGGCGGGCGCATTCTCCGGTAACTGACGTTCTCGCTCGGCGCGATATCGGCCGGTGGCGCTGGTGGCGCTGGCGGGGCAATCACAGCCGGAGTCGCCATCGGCGATGGTTCATCGACGATCACCGGTGGCGGTGGTGTCGGTGGCTGGATCGGCGGTGGCTTGACCTTTTCGATGATCTTCGGCGGCGGGCGCTTCGGCGGCTCCGGCGGCGGTGGTGGTGGCGGTGGTGGCGGTGGTGGTGGCTCGATGAATTCGACCGTCACCTTGTTGTCTTTTTCCTTTTCCTTCGGAGGCGGTGGGGCGACCGGTGCCATGAGCATCGCGAACGCAAATGCGTGCAAGGCAAAGGCGCTGGTGAACGCCGCAACGCGTCGCCAGTTGAAGGGTCCTGCTCCAGGTTGTCTGTATTCTGCCATCGGTTTCGACCAACGAAATTATGCGTAACAACCCAGCCGCCCTGACGCGCATCGATTGATCCGAGCGCGGATGAAATTCGTGCTTCGATAGCCGCAAGTTACATCACGCTACGGCTATCGTACAAGAGTTGAATTTGCCCATGTGCGCGTCCGGCGCAAGTAAATCGAATCTTCGCTTATTTTTTCTTCGGCTTTTTCAGCTTCACGCCACCCTTGGTGGCCTTGATGCGTTGCTCGGCCATCGTCTTGGTCGATGGATAGCCAAGCGCCTTCTGCCAATCGGCAAGTGCCGCAGCGTTGTCGTCAAGATAGCTTTCGGTGTCACCGCGCAGCAGATAGGCCTCGCCTTCCTGCTTCAGGCCACCCCGACTGATCGCCTTGTTGAGCGCGTCCTTGGCTTCCTTGGAGCGATCCGCATAGAACAGGACATAACCGCGCTGGAAGTCGATGTAACCGTCTTTGGCGTCGGGCGAGGCCTTGGCATAGGCATCCAGCGCGCACTCGTTATCTTCGGCTTGCAGGCAGGTGTCTCCGAGTAACTTCCAGACATCAAAAGACGGTTGTACCACACCCTTCTGCATGCCTTCCTTCAGCGTTGTCGCCGCATCCTTCGGTTTGTCTGCGCTTGCATAGAGCTTGGCCAGTTTCACGTAGTCGTCGGATGACGCGATCAAACCATCGTTCTTTGCTTTAGCGAGAATCTCGAGCGCCTTCGGATAGTTGTCCGCCTGGATGTAGACGTTGGCGAGCTGCTGGATCAGGCGAACATTTTTTGGATCCTTGGCGAGCTGTTCGTTCAGGACCTTGGCGGCTTGATCGTACTGGTTGAGCTCGAAATAGCTCGCCATCAAAATTTGCGACCACGAGTCGTTCGGCTTTGTCGACATCGCGATTGCGCGCGTCATCGCGTCGATGGCCTCCTGAAACTTGTCGAGGCGGTAGTAGACATTCGCACGAAGCGCCTGTTCGTCGGCGGTCGTTGTGCCGGTAGCTTTTTCCCACGCATCAAGCGAAATCAGCGCATCAGCGTACTTCTCGCCCTGCACCTGAATCTGGGCAACCTGCAGCATCAGCGAAAACTGGGCGTCGTTGGGCAGAGAGTCGACCTCGATCGCCTTGCGGATATCGGCGATCGCCTCGTCATCCTTGTCTGCATCGCTGGCAAGGCGACCGCGCAACTGCAGCGCGTAGGCCTGTGCGTACTTGCTGGCGCGGCTGTTGCCGAGGACCTTTTCGATGAGCTTCTGGGCTTCCTCGTTTTTCCCCTCCTCGACGAGATCGCCGGCCTTGCTCAAGTCGCCCTGCTCGCTCTGCTTGAGATCGCTCTTGGGATCTTGGCGCGTCGCGTTCGGATACTTGTTTTCTTCCTTGTCCTTGGCAAATGCCGGGCTGCTACTGAGCAGGAGCACGGAAATCAAACAGACGGCTATTTGCAGAGACCGAATCAGGAAAAATTTCTTCTTGGAAAAACTTGAAGCCTGCATGAGCGGAACCTCGACCAAAAGTACGACGCGCCAGAAGTACGAAGACAGGGGTAGAATCCTGGAGGGGTGACGAGCGTAACCCTGAGGACGTGCAAAGCACAAGCCGGTCAACATCGAAGTTGATGCAGCCGGCACCCGCTGGGTGCTTACTTGGGTACCAGCTCTCAGGAATGCATCAAATGTCGAGGTTACTGACGCGCAGCGCGTTGCTCTCGATAAACTCGCGGCGCGGCGCGACGACGTCGCCCATCAGAGTCGAGAAGATTTGATCGGCTGCTACAGCGTCCTCGATGCTGACCTGCAACAAACGCCGACTGTCCGGATTGACGGTCGTCTCCCAAAGCTGTTCCGGATTCATTTCACCGAGACCCTTGAAACGCTGGATCGTGCGACCACGCTTGGCTTCGTCCATCAGCCACGCCGAGGCTTGACCGAACTGACTGATCGCTTGGGCGCGGTTGCCGCGACGTATTTCCGCATCACCCTGAATCAGCTGTTTTTGCTGCGTAGCAGCATCAGCGATCGGCCGAAATTCGGAGGAAGCAAAAAACGTGGCTGGCAGCACTTGGGTGCGCAGCAACCCATGCTGATCACGATCGATACGCAGAGCCGCCGGAGTGTCGCCGTCCGCTGCCTGAATCGCAAAACGATAGCTGGCGCGACCGAGACCATTGCCGTTGACGAGATCGGCGAGCTGGCGCAGCCAGGTATCAGTGGTTGCGAAATCGGACCACTGTTGCATGGGTGGCGGTGGCGCGATCAGTAACGCGGCCAGTACCGTTGCATCGTAACGTGTGCCGATTCGGTCGATCTGATCGAGCGCAGCCTGATGGGAGACCAGCAATTTTTCCAGTCCTGCTCCACTGATGGGCGGCGCATCGGTGCTGTAAGACAGCTCCGCGTTCTCGACCGCGTTGGCGATCAAGTAGGTATTCAACGCGTTGTCGTCCTTCAGATACAACTCCTGCTTGCCCTGCTTGAGTTTGTAGAGCGGCGGCTGGCCGATATAGATATGCCCGCGCTCGATCAACTCGGGCATCTGCCGATAGAAGAAGGTCAACAAAAGCGTGCGGATATGCGAGCCATCGACATCGGCGTCGGTCATGATGATGACGCGGTGGTAGCGCAGTTTGTCGATGTTGAACTCGTCCTTGCCGATGCTGGTGCCGAGCGCCGTGATCAGGGTGCCGACTTCAGCCGAACCCAGCATGCGATCGAAGCGCGCGCGTTCGACATTAAGAATCTTGCCCTTGAGCGGCAACACCGCCTGATACTTGCGATTGCGTCCTTGTTTGGCGGAACCGCCTGCGGAATCACCCTCGACAATAAACAGCTCGCTCAGCGCTGGGTCCTTTTCCTGACAATCGGCAAGTTTGCCGGGAAGCCCGGCGATATCGAGAGCACCCTTGCGCCGAGTCATGTCACGCGCTTTCCGCGCCGCCTCGCGTGCGCGCGCCGCGTCGACCACCTTGGCGGTAATAGCACGCGCCTCGCCTGGGTTTTCCTGCAGGAACTCGTCGAGCTTCTGATTCAGCGCCGACTCGACCAGACCCTTGACCTCGCTGGAAACGAGTTTGTCCTTGGTCTGCGACGAGAACTTGGGATCGGGGACCTTGATCGACAGCACGGCGACCAGGCCTTCGCGCATGTCGTCACCTGAAAGCGGCACCTTGGCGGTTTTCTGCAGGCCCGACTTCTCGATGTAACTCGACAGTGTCCGCGTCAATGCGGCGCGGAAACCGGCCAAGTGAGTGCCGCCGTCCTTCTGCGGGATGTTGTTGGTGAAACAAAAGACTGCTTCCTGATACGCGTCAGTCCACTGCATGGCGACATCGACCGTGATGTTGTCCTGCTGGGTGCTGAAACTTATTACCTTGGCGTGCAACGGTGTTTTCAGTTGCGCCAGATGTTCGACGAACGATCGAATGCCACCCTGATACTCGAAAACATCGTGGCGATCGGTGCGCTCGTCATTGAGCTCAATGCGTACGCCGGAATTGAGGAATGACAACTCGCGCAGACGCTTGGCGAGAATGTCGTAATGGAACTGGATGCTAGTGAATGTGTCCGGACTCGGCGTGAAGCGCACGGTCGTGCCGCGCTTGTTCGACGGGCCAACCTGCTTTAGCGGGTATAGCGGCTTGCCGTGTGCGTATTCCTGCTGGTATTCGAACCCATCGCGGGTAATCGTCAATTGCAGATGCTCGGACAAGGCATTGACGACCGAGACGCCGACGCCGTGCAGACCACCGGAGACTTTGTAGGAATCGTCGTCAAATTTGCCCCCGGCATGCAGCACAGTCATGACAACTTCCGCAGTCGAGCGTCCTTCCTCCGGATGAATCCCGACCGGAATACCACGCCCGTTGTCGACCACGGTGACCGACTCGCCTTCGTGAATGGTCACCTTGACCGAATCACAATAGCCGGCCAGTGCCTCATCAATCGAGTTGTCGACGACTTCGAACACCATGTGATGCAAGCCGGTACCGTCGTCGGTATCGCCGATATACATGCCCGGGCGTTTGCGGACGGCTTCAAGGCCCTTCAAGACCTTGATTTTACTGGAATCGTAGGAGTCGGTCATAAGTTTCCAAGCTGGCCAGCAGCGACCCGCACGGAACCCTTCCAGTGCGCGCGCTCAGGCGTGAACAATCAACCCGTGATTATATCAGTGAGGCCCGGCGGTCCCGATCATTCCGCCATCCGTGAGACTTTCTCGTGTTCCACGTGAAACATGATCAGGGGCACTTTTTGTTCGGTGAGGCAGAGGGGTGCGGCCGTGCCAGTTATCAGGATTTGCGCTGGAACGGCCTTCAGCGAATCAATGACGAGACCCTGATGAGGCTCGTCGAGCTCGGAAGCGAGATCATCGAAACACAGGATTGGCCATTCAAGCGCGATTTCGGCAAATAAACGCGCCTGCCCGATGACACACGCAAGCGCCGCCAGCTTTTCCTGACCCCGCGATAGATGTTCGCGTCGGGACGCCTTTGCAAACAGCAACGACCAATCAGCTCGGTGTGCACCGCGCAGTGTGTGCCCGCGTTCACCGTCGCGCTGGCGATTGGCCGCCAAATCTTCGACCAAGCTGGCTCCTTCCTGCCACCCGGGTTTGAACCTCAGATCGGCCGTACCAAGCTCAGGCAAGAAGACTTCGAGCTGCCCGAGCACATGCGGTCGCAGCCGCGCGAGATAACCGATTCGCCATTCGTTGATGCGCTGACCGGCGGTGCCGAGTTCAGCTTCCCATGGTTCGAACTCGGCGGCGGTACCACCGCGTCGAAGCAGTGCATTGCGTTGGCGGAGTGCCTTTTGATGCCGACGCCAGCATTCCAGAAACTCCGGTTCCACGTGGAACACACCCCAGTCCAGAAAACTGCGCCGCAATTCCGCGGACCCAGCAATCAGATCGTGCGACCCTGGTTCGAAGCAGACAACGGCGCTTTGTCGCAACAAACCGCCAAGTGGGACCGCCGCCCCATCAATACGGCCCCCGAGCCGACCCTCGGAACGGGAAAGACCGAGCCGCGCGCTGGAACCGTCTCGTTTCTCGAGTCGACCGAATACGGAATACTCATCGATTTCCCGCCTCCCAAGCCCGGTTCGGCTGCCTCCTCGAAACGAGCGAGCATGCGAGAGTAGATAAACCGCTTCGAGCAAGGTGGTTTTGCCGGCACCGTTGCCACCCAGAAAATAGTTCCAGCGATCACCAAGTTCTACGTCGAGTGTCTCGAAGCAACGCAGATTTGCGAGGCGAATTTCGCTCAGGTACATCGATGCGATCGCCCGATCAAGACCACGCGCCGATCACAATCCGTCGCTTGACGATAAAAGTGAACTTTCGTGATCTTGGGGCCGTGCGTTCGTCGCGCTCGCTGTGTCACCCACCAGCGAATCCGATCAAAGCCGCAACGGCATGATCACATGTCGCGTGTCCTGCGAATCAGGCTTGCGCAGCAGACAGCTCGACTGCGCATCACGCAGGCACAGGAGTACAAATTCACTGGCAAGAGCACCGAGCGCATCCTGCAGGTAGTTCACGTTGAAGCCGACACCAAGGTCGGCCACGTTCGTCTGTGCCTCAAGCTCTTCGATCGCTTCCTCCTGCTCAGGATTGTGCGCAATGATCCGCAAGCGATTCGGTGCAACTTCGAGTTTAACTCCGCGATACTTTTCGTTTGAAAGGATCGCCACGCGTTGCAACGCAGCACGCAGATCATCGCGATTGAGCCGTACTTCCTTGTCGGCGCCTAGTGGAATAACAGCTTCGTAATCCGGAAAGCGTCCATCGATCAGTTTTGAGGTGAATGTCACTTCGCCCCGGCGGATGCGCAGATGATTACGCCCGAATTCCAGTTCAACGCTACCGTCACCGGCTTCGAACAATCCCAACAACTCGAGCACACCTTTGCGCGGAATGATGACCTGGCGCCGTGATTCAATCGAGGTTTGCAACGACGTCTCGGCAAGAGCCAGCCTGTGTCCGTCAGTGGCAACACAGCGCAAGGTCGATTCCTGCAAATCAAGAAGCATTCCGTTGAGATAAAAACGCACATCCTGGTGCGCCATCGCGAAACTCGTCCGGTCCATCAGATCCTTGAGGGTCGCCTCGGGCAAACTGACGCGCGCAATGACTTCGATACTTTCAATCGTAGGGAATTCGGTGGCCGGCAAGGTTGCCAGGGTGAACCGGCTACGACCGGCATTGACCGTCACCCGGTCACCATTTTGCTCGAACTTCATCCGGCAGCCATCCGGCAACGCGCGGCTGATATCGAAAAGCTTCCGCGCTGGCAACGTAATCTCGCCTGCTTCCAGATCGTCAGCTGCCGTTCTGGCCAGCATCTCGACTTCAAGGTCGGTTCCGGTAAATGCAACGCCTTCAGCGCTTACCGAGACCAACAGATTCGCCAGAACCGGCAAGGTCTGTCGACGTTCGACCACGCCGACCACTTGCTGGAGGGGCTTTAACAAGGCTTCGCGCTGGATGCTGAATCGCATGATACGAGTCCGATAGCTTCTACATGCTCTTTAGTCTAAGAGACATGTGTTGGTTGTTGTTGGTCCTGGGGACAACTCGACGAGCGTCGCTGTTCCTTTATATATCAAACAAATACATCTACACATCAACTCTTGAAACTATCTCGGCCGGCTGTTGAGGATATGTGGATGAAATTCTGTCCGCCGCTTGTACCGAGCTTATCCACATACTTCACTCCCCCATGCCGCAATACGAATCAACCGGTCAGCAGGCGTACCAACTTCTCCCAGTCCTGATGCAAACGACCGTCGGTCTCGCGCAAGTCGGCAATCGTCCGGCATGCATGCAATACCGTTGTATGGTCGCGGCCGCCAAAAGCTTCCCCAATCTCCGGAAGGCTGTGTTCGGTGAGCTCCTTGGCCAGAGCCATTGCCATCTGCCGCGGTCTCGCGATTGAACGATTGCGCTTGGCGGAAAGCAACTCGATCAAACGTAACTGATAGTAGTCTGCCACGATCTTCTGGATATTGGGGATCGATATCGCCTGAGCATGCACGGTGAGAAGATCGCGCAGCGCTTCGCGGGCGAAGCCGGGGTCGATCGGTTTGCCCGTGAAGTTGGATCGTGCGATCAGGGTATTCAATGCACCCTCGAGATCGCGCACGTTCGAGCGCATCTGCTTGGCGATCAACTCGGCAACTTCCAGCGGTAAATCCACATCCTTGGCCTGAGCCTTGCTGAGGAGGATTGCCGCGCGGGTCTCGAAGTCGGGAGGTTCGATCGCGACAGACAAACCCCAGCCCAGGCGTGATTTCAGCCGCGGCTCAAGATTCTCGACTTCTTTCGGATAGCGATCACAGGTCAGAATGATCTGTTGTTTGCCTTCGAACAGCGCGTTGAAAGTGTGGAAAAATTCTTCCTGCGTCGTGTTCTTGCCGGCAAAAAATTGAATGTCGTCGATCAACAATGCATCAACCTCGCGAAAGCGCCGCTTGAAGTCATCCATGCCCTTTTGCGCAAGCGCCCTGACCATGCTGCTGACGAATTGCTCGGAACGCAGGTAGAGAACCTTCACTGCGCTGTTATTGCGGCGCATGAGATTGCCAGCCGCCTGCATAAGATGGGTCTTGCCCAGTCCGGTGCCGCCATAGAGAAGAAGCGGGTTGTACGCGCGACCAGGGCTCATCGCCACCTGCATTGCTGCGGCCTTGCCAAGCTGGTTCGAATTGCCTTCAACAAAGGTCTCGAACGTGTAGTTGGGATCGAGCAGCGAAGGTGACTCAACAACCGGCGTCGACATGTTTGAAGACGATTTTCGATTCGACGCGTGAGTCGCTGTGATCGCTGCTGCGCCGCCAAGCGAACCGACGTTGAGGTGTATTGCCATTGTCGTGCCAGCCAGATGTTCGACAATGCGCTCTATCTGCGGCAAGTAGCGGCTCCGGACGGTATCCACGGTGTAGGCATTGGGTGCGAACAGGCACAAGCCTGCCTCGCTCTCGCTGGCTTGCAACGGAGCCAGATAAGTATGGATATCCTCCGCCGACGACTCCGCCTTCAGGCGCGCCATGCAGCGGCTCCACAGTTCACTCATGTTGGATTGATTCCGGTTTGCCTGTTCTTGTCGCAGTTGCGACAATTTGACAGGAGCGTGCCCCGAGGTTGCCCTCAAGTCTAACGTAATAGTCGTTTCCCGGTTCGCGCGGTACATTCCGGAAACGCCGCATTATTCTTGACAGCGTCAGCCAGTCCACCTATCCTCGCCGACCAACTTTTTCTCACGTGCAATTGCGTCATGGCCACCAAGCGTACCTATCAGCCCAGCAACCTCAAACGCGCCCGCGATCACGGATTTCGTTCGCGCATGAAAACCCGTGGCGGCCGCAAGGTCATCAACGCAAGACGTGCCCGCGGACGCAAGCGTCTGGCAGTCTGATTCCTCTTGCGCTGCCACGCTCCGCTGGCAGCGTGATGTTACCTGTCGCGCAGTTGGCAGGTGACGCTCGGTTTCCAGCCAACACACACTTGCGTAAAGCAGCTGATTTCGCTGCCTTGCGCGTCCACGGCAAGCGCTGCGGCAGCGAATTTTTCCACGCCGAGGCCGCCGGCAATACCCTTAATTTCGCGCGTATCGGTCTTGCGGTGTCGCGTCGCGTTTCCAAGCGCGCCGTCGATCGGAACCGGATCAAGCGCGTGGTTCGCGAAAGCTTTCGCCACAAACGTCAGACACTTCCGCCGCTCGATGTTCTGGTGATTGCCCGCAGCTCAGCCAGGATTACGGCGAATCATTTGTTGCGCGGCGATCTTGATCGATTGTGGCAGCGTTTGCGAACATTGAAGCTGAGCGCGGCAAGCGGCACAATGCGCGCCGATACACCGTGACTGCGTTTGCCCGGCATGCGCGGCGACATGCTCCTCCCTGATACACCCTCTGGCATCGAAAGCCGACCCCGGTCGCGCGAATCGGCATTAACTGCGCGCCCCCGCACCCAACCCACTGGCTGTTTCCGATGAATAACCCACGTTCTTTCCTGCTCCTCGCCCTGCTCCTGCTTGGCTATCTGCTTTGGGCGCAATGGCAGCAGGACTACAACCAGCCAGCGCCCCTAGTTGCCGCCGACACTGCAAACCCGCCGACGATTCCGAGCACCAGCGCGATAGACGCGAGTGTTCCTGCGGCCGGCGAAGTTCCCAAAGCTTCGACCAGCACGTCTGCAACATCGTCGGCGGTGCCGCCGGCAGTCGATGCAATCGCGAACCCAGCCAGCAACACCGCAGCCACTACGCCGTCGTCCCAGTTCATCACGGTGACTACCGATGTATTGCGAGTCGAAATCGACCCGCATGGCGGCAGTATTGTCGTTGCCGATTTGCTTGCCTATCCGCAGCAGCCGAAGAACCCGATTCCCGTGCGTCTTCTGGACAATGGCAGCGTGGACTATTTTGTTGCCCAGAGTGGTCTGGTCAGCGCGAGCGGAGCAGCACCCGATCATTCGGCCGTCTTTACCGCCGAACGCTACGACTATCGCCTTGCCGACGGCGCAAATACGGTTGAGGTCCCGCTGACCTGGCAAGATGCTTCCGGAATCAGTGTGCGCAAGATCCTGGTGTTCACGCGCGGCAGTTATCTTGTCGAGCAACGCCAGCAAATCGCCAACGCATCCCAGGTAGCGTGGAGTGGCAACGCCTACCGCCAGTTGCAGCGCGAGCCATTGATCATCGATGGGAGCGGCTTCAAGGGCTATACGAACACCGAGCGCTACAGCTTCATTGGAGCGGCCTGGTACACACCTCAGGACAAGTTCCAGAAACTCGGTTTCGACAAATTCGCCAAGGAACCGCTGCACCTTGCCGCGCAAGGTGGCTGGGTGGGAATGATCCAGCACTACTTTTTCGCAGCGTGGATTCCACTGCCAGAGGAAACCGATCAATACTCGTCGGCGGTGATACCGGCCGGCAGCAGCAACCACTATCTCGTTCGCAGTGTCGGCCCGACTATCAGCATCCCTCCGGGCGGCACGATCACGAGCTCAGCCGGACTATATGTTGGTCCGAAACTGCAAAGTACGCTCGACACCATCGCGCCGGGTCTGTCGCTGACAGCCAACTACGGCATTTTCACCTTCATCGCCCAACCGCTGCATTGGGTGCTGGCCAAGTTGCACGCTCTGACCGGCAACTGGGGTTTCGCGATCATCCTGCTGGTGCTGCTGATCAAGGCGATCTTCTTCAAGCTCAGCGAGGCGCAGTACCGCTCGATGGCGCGCATGCGCAAGATGCAGCCACGCATGGCGGCGTTGAAGGAGCGTTTTGGCGACGATCGCACCAAGCTCAATCAAGCGATGATGGAGTTGTACAAGAAGGAGAAGATCAATCCGCTCGGCGGCTGCCTGCCAATGCTGG
>JBDTOS010000014.1:0-19901 GCA_039933095.1 Dokdonella sp. | reverse complement strand
GAACATGCGCGGTTTCGGATTGCCGGCTTGCGGGCGCGGCGTCGTCGTGCCGACTTCGATGAAACCGAACCCGAGAGCGGCCAAGGCATCGACATGGGCGCCGTTCTTGTCGAGTCCAGCAGCGAGCCCGACCGGATTCGCGAACTCAAGCCCGAATACCTGCGTCGGCAATGGCTTCGGCGGTGCGGCCAGCAGTGGATTGAGCCCGCTGCGATACGCCGTTTCGATCGCGCTCAGCGTCAGATCGTGGGCGCGTTCGGCGTCAAGGCAAAACAACAGATGGCGGGCGAGGGCGTACATGCTCGTCGGACCAGGATTCACAGGCGACGAGCATATACGATCGGTCCTGTCCGGGCTTTTCGATTGCCCGGTATTCCATGTAGACCCGGACCGTCCAGCCTTGGGGGCAGGAACGGTCCGAGGTTTGTTGAGTTAGCGCTAGTCGACGCTGAACGTTGTTAGCTGGACCGGGAGCGGTGTCCGGAACCAGCCAATATCAGTCATCACTTGTAGCGTTGCCTCATTGCTGAGGTTATGCGTGAGGTCACCGTTGATTGCCGGTTCCATCAAAACGTTCGGCGTGGCGCTGGTGTCGAAGTGCGAAACCGATGAGCCGGACTGGAACGGGTTCGGCGCGTACATGAACATCTGGTTTGCCAGATTTGCACCGGCCGGTAGGACAGGATCGAGGCCCAGACTTCCCGTGGCGGGCAGGTTGGCGCGAATCAGCACACCGTCGGACTGGAGGATGCGCACGGCCGGAATGGTAATGCTGGGATCAGTGCCCCCTAATCCTGGCGGTGGCGCAACTCCAGCAACGTTGTCCGCGACGATCATGGCGATCGCTCCGGCAGCCTGAACGTTTGCTGCCTTGACGGTGAAACCGCACACCCCACGATCCACGAGCGCGATATTGCCTGCAATTGCGGCGGCATTGGTCAGTGCCGAGCATGCGTCGGTCGTCGTCGATCCGGTTACCATCTCATCAGGGTCGATTGCGGCGACAATCGTACCCGCCAATGGCACCGCCGTAAGCGCTGGTCCAAACGAGGCTGTACCGACGAAATAGCTGCCCGCAGCTGGCGCAGGTGCGGTAATGATCAGAACAGGACGCTTGCCGAGATGAGTTGCTGCCCAATTCGTTGTGTTGGTGCCGGTCCAGATCAGGCCGACGCCTGAAATGGACGAGGCCGCACGATTTGCATTGGTTTCTGCCGCATCGGTCCACTGCCGTGCATTGGCTACGTCACGCAGGTTGCGCGCAAAGATGTCCGCGAAACCACCTTGCAGCGCACCGGTAGCGCCATTCGCGTAGGTCTGGAAGCCTAGGCCATGTCCCAATTCATGCAGCAGCACGGTTTCGAAGTCGACGTTGGAACCATGATTGGCGTCAAGACCCAGGTAGAAGAAAGACCCGGTTAGGCAACCTGCATTACCCAGATTGATATTGAAGTTAGCGTTGATGTCGTGAACGCCAGGGTCCTGATCTGTGTTGCTGAGCTTGTCTGCAAGCGCGCCGCCATACCAGGTACTCGGAAACTCGGCACCCGGGAAATCCCGGAAAATGGAATTGCTTCCGGCCGATCCTAAAACCGCCGATGTCGCCGTGCAGGTGAGTGCAGTCCACTGCGCGCGAACACGAATATCGACATTGCTTGGGAGGGCTGCACCCCAGATAGCTGCTGCATCGGCATAGACGTTCAGCCGCTGCTGGCCCAGCGTTGTTCCGGTATTTCCGCCGACCGGAGCGACGACTGTTGGGTCGTTGAATCCAACACCTGCGGCGTCATTATTGATGATGGTAAAGGTCGCTGCGCTGGCGGCCGTAGCAGCGAGCGATGCGACAACGGCGGAGGCAAGAAGTGAGATCAATGCTTTCATGTCACTTCTCCTCGGGTGTCGATGTTGACTGACTCGGTTCAGTTAGGAACTTGGCGGCCTGATCGGCATTTTCAGCGCATTCCCATGACGTGCTTCCGTCGCTATTCCTTTTGGCTACTGCGGCCGACTGGAAACGACCCTTCAGATCTTTCTTGAAGCCACCATTGGGAAGCTTTTCCTCTTTAAGTCCATCCGTGCTCATATTGAACAATGGTGCCAGTTTGGCGGCCATGGCACGCGCCTCGGCGGGTTCGGGTGCGCGCAACTTGCCGGTAGTGGGATCGCGCACGACAACCATGCCGGATTCTCCGACAGCCGACGATTCCGTCGCTGCCGCATCGGTAGAGGTCGGATGCTGGGCGGCAGCCGGCTCAGCGGTACTATTGTCGCTGCTCTGTGCAAAGCTCGATGTAGCAAACAACCCGATCGCGCTGACGGCGATCAATGACATGATGGATCCAGGGACTTGCATGGTTACATCTCCAGTTATTGCAAACGGAAGTCATCAACGGCGACAAAGGCGAACATGTCTTGGACAACTTTCCGAGCATACCCGTGGCTGAGTGCCGGCGACAAGCAGAAATCGCGAGATTTCATTCAGTTGGAGAACATATCTGCATTGTCTGGACGCTGCGCTGTAGATTGATTCAGGGCGAACACCGAGGCTTCAGAGTTCGTTTCAGGTCGCCATCGTATTCTAGCAACGCGATAATCTGCGCTTGCCCACTGAGCGCTCTTGTTCGATAGAGGACATCATCATGCGTACCCTACTGTTTCTTTCTGTCGCGTTGGCCGTCTCTGCCTGTTCGAACACGAACGAGGAAAAACCACCGGGAACCTCGAGTGCTGCTCCCGCCGTCGTGCTGCCACAGCCGCCTCCGCCTGCCGCAAAACCTGACGCGATGCCGATCGGTAGCGCGCGTGTCAATCTCGACCCAACTCAGGGCCATACCGGCATCGGCGAACTTGCGCTGACTGTAGTCGGTGCCGACGTCCATGTGACTGGAACGATTACCGGTCTTCCGCCCAATAGCGCGCACGGGTTCCATATTCACGAGAAAGGCGACTGTAGTGCGCCCGATGCGAGCAGCGCCGGAGGTCACTTCAATCCAACCGGCCAGCCGCACGGTGACGTGAACTCGTCGGAGCATCATGCTGGCGACATGATGAACATCAAGGCGGATGCGGAAGGAATGGCGAAAGTTGACGATACCGCCAAAGGCGTAACGATCGGCGGCGGCGGTGCCAACGATATCGTCGGCAAGGCTATCGTGTTGCACGAGAAGCCCGATGACTACAAGACGCAGCCGTCTGGCGATTCCGGCACACGCGTCGCCTGTGGCGTGATCGAGACGGTCCGCTGACGCAACGCTCGGAATATTGGTCGGACTAGAAGCCGACGACCCTACGTCGTCGGCTTCTTTCTGCACGTTAGGTATTGAGGGATTGTGTGGCTCCAGGTATCACGATATCGACGCGATGCTCCAGCCCGTCGTCAACCAGGGAGAACGACATCTCGCCGGAACCGATCACAAGCTCATCGAGCCGTAAACAGGTGGCGGTGGCGTCCTTATCGCGACGCACGCTGATTGCGTACTTCGATGCCCCATAGTGGTAAGTGAAATTGAAGCCCGACCACTCCGGTGGAATTTTCGGATCGATCGTCAGGCGACCGCCGTCGCGGCGAATGCCGAGCAGGGATTCGAGAACCAGCCGATACATCCAGCCAGCCGAGCCGGTATACCAGGTCCAGCCGCCGCGCCCGGTGTGCGGTGGAACGGCGTAAACATCGGCTGCAGCGACGTAAGGTTCAACCTTGTAGATCGCGACGGCATCGGCCGACAGCGCATGCCGCAACGGGTTGATCATGTCGAACACTTGCCAGGCCTTGTCGATGCGTCCGGCTTCTGCAAATGCCATTGCCGCCCAGATCGCCGCATGGGTGTACTGGCCACCGTTCTCGCGTACGCCGGGCACGTAGCCGCGAATATAGCCAGGATCGACTGGCGACTTGTCGAACGGTGGATCGAGCAGTTGCACGAGTTTTACGTCGGGTTTGACCAGATAGCGATCGAGTGCATCGAGCGCGAGGGTGATGCGATCCTTGCTGCCTGCATGCGACAACACCGACCAGCTCTGCGAGATCGAGTCGATCCTGCACTCGATATTCGTTGCCGAACCAAGCGGCGTGCCGTCATCGAAGTAGGCGCGTCGATACCATTCGCCATCCCATCCATGCAACTCGATATTCGCGCGAAGTTGTTCGGCCTGATCCATGCAACGTCGGGAGAAAATATCGTCCCTACGCAGGCGGGCAATCTCGGCGAAATCGATCAGCACGCGATAAAGGAAGAACGCGAGCCAGACGCTCTCGCCGCGCCCTTCGCGCCCGATATTGCTCATGCCGTCATTCCAGTCACCAGAACCGATCAACGGCAGTCCGTGCGCACCGAAGTGCAACCCATGTTCGATAGCGCGCTTGCAGTGTTCGTAGAGACTGGCCTGTTCATCGGCTCGCAGCGGCAGGTCGTAATAGGATTCTTCGCCCTCGCTGAGTGAACGGCCTTCGAGAAAATGGATCGGTTCGTCGAGGGCCGCAGTGTCACTGCTCGTCTGTACGTATCGGCATGCTGCCAGCGGCAACCACAGATAGTCGTCGGAACACTGCGTGCGTACGCCGCGCCCGTGTGGGGGATGCCACCAGTGCTGCACGTCGCCTTCGCGAAACTGGCGTGACGCGCATAACAGTATTTGCGCGCGTAGGCGTCCTGGATCGGCGTGAACCAGAGCCATCGCATCCTGCAATTGATCGCGGAATCCGAATGCGCCGCCGGATTGATAGAAGCCGCTGCGCGCCCATAGGCGGCAGACAATCACCTGATACATGAGCCAGCCGTTGGCAAGCAGATTCAGAGCTGGGTCCGGCGTATCGACCTGCACGACGCCGAGCGTGCGCGACCAGTAGTCGCGAGTTGCTTCGAGTGCGGCGCGAGCCGTCCCTGATCTGCGAAACCGCAGTATCATGCTGCTCGCGTCGTCGAGCGTATGACCAACCCCCACGCGGAAAATAATCTCGCGCGACTGTTCCTCGTCCAGATCGATCGGTATTTGAATCGCGCCACACGGGTCCATCAGGGCACCCACGCGACCACTCAATCGCGCGTTCTCCATCGCTGCCGGCCGCTGCAGGTTACCGTTGCGACCAATGAATTCGACCCGATCGCCGCTGATTGTCCGCCGCGTGTCGTCGACGTCGAGGAACGCGACCAGATCGGGAAACTCACCGTTATAGGCATTGCGAGCGAGCAGGGCACCGCTGTTCGGATCGAGTTCGGTGACGACATGCATGCCGGTCTTTGGCGCGAGATCACCGAGCACCCATTCCATGTAGCCGGTCGCCGACAGGCGCCGCGCGCGCCCCGATTCGTTGCGCAGCTTGAGTACGAAAAACTTGACTGCCGCGTCCGGTGCAACATAGATCCAAAGCTCGCTGGCGATACCGGCTTCGACATGCTCGAACACGCTGTAGCCGAATCCATGCCGGGTCAGGTATCCGCCGCGACCGCAGGCTGGCAATGGAGTCGGAGACCAGAACTGGCCGGTCTCCTCGTCGCGCAAATAGATCGCTTCCCCACTGGCGTCGCCGACGGGATCGTCGTGCCACGGCGTCAGCCGGTACTCGTGCGCGTTGTCCTTCCACGTGTAGCCGACGCCGCTTTCCGAGACGATGCAACCAAAATCGGGATTCGCCAGCACATTGATCCACGGTGCTGGTGTGCGCTGGCCGGCACTCGTGCGAATCACATACTCGCGACCGTCGGCGGAGAATCCACCATAGCCGTTGAACAGTTGCAGGTCGGGCGGAAATTCCGGTTGCCGTGCACTTGCAGTTCCGATGACCGTCAATGACGGAATCAGACGTGGCATTGGCACTTCGTGAAGGTCGCGGCGGCGCAGTTGTTCGCCAAGCGGACCATTGCGATCGGACACGATCACGCGCGCTACCGACTGCATCAGATTGCGATCCTCATGCGGAATCTGATCGGCGGCGCGCACGAAAACACCACCGGGCCGGTCGACCAGATACGCGTCGACGCTGGAACTCACAAAGCCGACGATTTCGTCTTGCAGCACCTGCCGGTACCCGCCACGTTCTTCGTTCCAGATTACCAGGTCCACTATCAGTCCCTTGAGACGCCAGTAGGCGTGTGCGCTGACCAACTGGCGCACCAGATCGAGGTTGTCCGGGTTGCTGATTTGTACCAATACGATCGGTAGATCACCGGAAATCGCATAGGCCCAAAGGCCTGATTGTCCGCGTCGATTGCGCGCGACGATTGTTGCGTCGGCTCGCATTGAACGATTCGCGAACAGTACGCAGCCCGCCAGTCGACAGTAAGTCTGCGCCTCGGCTTCGCTGACGTTGATCTGGCCGAGCGCAAGCCGTCCGTGCGTCCACGCGAGATCGATGACGCGGTCGGCGAGGCGACGGTCGAAATACTTGTCGGCGAGTGCCAGTGCCGCCTTGCGACTATTGGCGACGCCAGTGACCATGTCTATGCAAATTGTTTGATCCGGCGCGAGACGCACGCGGTGACGCACGCTGACGATCGGGTCGAGCACCGACCCTTGCGAACCTGAAAGCGTTTGGCCGACGCGCATCGCCTGCGGCCGCGCGATGGTATTGCCGCGCCCGATGAACTGCATGCGATCGGTTTCGAACGAGACCTCGCTGGTCGCGGCATCGTGCACCGTGACCAGATGCACCATCCACGGCATTACCTCGTGCGCGGCGCGCGGCCTGCGCGTACACACGATCGCGTTGCGCGCGCGCACGATCTCGGTCTGCACAAACAGGTTGCTGAAGGCCGGATGCAAGGCATCGGCAATCGCCGGCGCGAGCACGACTTCGGCATAGCTGGTGATCTCGATTTCGCGTGCGAGCCGGGAGCGATTGCTGATGCGGGTGCGGCGCAATTCGATGTCGTCTTCCGGGGAGACAATGATTTCTGTGTGCGATTCGAGATCATCGGCGCGACGACGGAACTCGACGCGGGGCTCGGTGAAGACCGCTTCGTACGCCTCCGTTTTTGCCAGCGCCGGTTGAAACGAGGTCGACCAGATACGGTCGTTGGCGCAGTCGCGGATGTACATGAAGGTACCCCACGAATCGTCGACATCGTCCTCGCGCCAACGAGTCACCGCAATATCGTGCCAGCGGCTGTACCCGCTGCCGGCGCTGGTCAGCATCACGTGGTAGCGCCCGTTCGACAGCAGTTGCACTGCAGGCCGGGTGTGATCGGGGCGGGTGAATACACGCAATGGAACCTGCGGCGTATCGTCGGCATTGCGCACATCAACAAGGCCCGGATCAAGCGCGAATTGCCCGGACGCGCGCGGCACGCGTTCCTGTAGCAGCAACAGGCTGGCCTGGAATTGCGGATCGGCCTCGAAGCGCCGCTGCATCGGACGATCGAGCAGGGTGTGGGCCATCCCGAGCAGGCTCATGCCCTGATGATGAGCCATGAACGAGCGCACGATTGCCGACGATTCGCCGTGCGGAATGCGCGCTGGGGTGAAATCGACGGCTTCGTAGAATCCGTATGGTGCGAGCCAGCCAAGCTCCGCCATGCGCCGCAAGTTTGTGACCGCCGCAGTTGGCATCACGGCAAGAGCCAGTGCGGTCGCATAAGGTGCGATCACGAGTTCCTGTGCCCGCCCGCGTTGCAAGCCGAGGCCGGGAACGCCGAACGCACGGTATTGGTAGTTTTGCGCCGCGTCGGTCAGGTAGTAACCCGATTCCGAAATACCCCATGGCACATTGCGCTTTCGCCCATAGTTGATTTGACGCTGCACCGCGACGCTACAGGTTTCGTCGAGCAGGGAGCCTGGGAATGCCGGCATCACCAGCATCGGCATCAGGTACTCGAACATCGAGCCGCTCCACGACAGCAGGATGGGTTGGCGATCGGCCTGGGTCAGCAGCCGACCGAGCGAGAACCAGCTTTCCTGATTGACGTAGCCTTGGGCAATCGCGACGAAGACTCCGAGGCGTGCTTCGGATGCGAGCAGATCGTAGTAGCCGTTGTCGCGCTTGCCGTCGCTCACGTTATAGCCAATCGCGAACAGGTGGCGGGCGGAATCGTGCAAAAACGAATAGTCGGTGCGGGTCAGTTCGGCGCACACCTCGGCGAGGCGTTCGATGGCCTCCAGGCACTCGAACACCGGCCGAGCGCTGATTCCCGACGACGAGCTACTCGCAAGTTCGCGCAAGCTGGGTATGGCCCACGAATTCGACGAATGACCAGGAGCGTCAGGCAGGGCGGTCCGATGAGCAGTGTTGGCGAATATGACCAGATCTTCTTGTGCCGTCTGCGCTTGTCGTTGCAGCGCAGCGGCCCATTCGATCGCTTCCGGCAAGCCGAGATGTGTTGCCGCAGCACAAAGCGATTCGATTGCCGGGATGGCCCGGGCCAACCCGTTCTGGATTTCGGATGCTGTAGCGGAATTTGATTCCGACTGCGGTGCCGTGAATTCATCGACTACGATCTGCAAGCGATCGACGAGTACCGCGTCCAGCGTGGGTGCTATTTCGCGCAGAACGGCAAGCGTGTCTGCCAGCCCATGAAACATACGCGCTGAAACGACAGGTTGACGCGCGAGTTCCAGCAATCCCTGGCGCAGAACCAGCAGGTGGCCAGCGAGATTGCCGCTGTCGACAGTCGAGACATACAACGGCATCAGCGGTTGCAGGGACCGTGTGTCGTACCAGTTGTAGAAGTGGCCGCGATAGCGGTCCATGCGATCGAGTGTCGAGAACGTGTTTTGCGTTCGCGTGAGCAGTCCACGCAACGACAGATAGCCGAAATCGCGGGCAGTCAGATTGGCAAGCAGGCTCAAACCGATATTGGTCGGCGAGGTGCGATGGGCGATGACGCCGAGGGGCTGTTCCTGAAAGTTGTCCGGCGGCAGCCAGTTGTCTTCAGCAGTGACGAAACGTTCGAAAAACGCCCACGTGCGCCGCGCAACGCCGCGCAGGAATTTTCGCTGCGCATCGTTGAGGCGGTCAGTCGACGGTTGCGGCGGACGGCTCAGCCACCATGCCATCGTCGGTGATAGGAACCAGAGCAACAGGACTGGTGCTGCAATGAGCAGGGATTCGGCTCGTGTCGCGAGCAGAACCGCGGTCGTGCCGATCGCAGCGAGCGGCGCGGCGGCCATTCGCAGCAAATATCCGCTCAAGCTGTCGCGATCGCGTCGTGCGACGATTTCCGATGGTGTCCATTCAAGCAGGTGCCGATGCGACACGTATTTGCGCCATTGCGTGCGAACGATTGCATCGGCATTGATCCAAGCCTCATACGGCAGACATGCGATTGCGAACAGCGCCTGTTGCAGCCGCTGGCTCGCGGTTTGCAATGCCTGCGCGAGATGCTGTCCAGGCAAGGCCTCCGCCGGTTTCCGGACGAAGGCGAGGAAGCTGTCGACCAAGGCCGGCAGCAGCATGATTTCCAGCACGACCAAGGTCCAGAATCCGGCCGCAGCAAGATTGGTCCAACCGAGGACGATCAGCGCGAACAAGGCAATCGGTACGCCGCTGCGGCGCAGATTGTCGAGGATCTTGCCGCGCGAAAGCGGCGACAACGGATTGACTTCGCGCTGCCCATCGCGCAGCGGCGTGCGCGGCCATAACCATTTGCTCAACTGCCAGTCGCCACGCAGCCAGCGATGACGACGCTTGATGTCGGCGTGGTAGCTCGACGGGTATTCTTCGTACAGCTCAACGTCGGTCACGAGCCCGCAACGCGCGTAGCAACCTTCGAGCAGATCGTGACTGAGAATCCGGTTGTCGGGGAAACGATCGGCCAGGGTCAGCTCGAACGCATCCACATCGTAAATGCCCTTGCCAATGAACGAGCCTTCCGCGAACAAGTCCTGATAGACGTCCGAAACTGCGCGTGTATAGGGGTCAAGTCCGGGATCCCCGCCGAACAAGGCGGAGTATGCGGTGGTGCCGTGACCGGAAATGCTGGTGCCGATGCGCGGTTGCAAAATGCCGTAGCCGGCGACAACGACGCGCCGCTCAAGATCGAGCTGCGGCCGATTGAGCGGATGGGCGAGTGTCGCAACCAGACGCCGCGCGGCGTCGTGCGGCAGGCGCGTATCGGTATCGAGTGTGATCACGTAACGCACATCGCTCAGCGCTGCCGGGTTGCCGACGATCAGCGAGAAGCGCTCTGCGCCATGTCCGCGCAACAATCCATTGAGATCGGCCAGCTTGCCGCGCTTGCGTTCGACGCCCATCCAGCACGCTTCGCAGTCATTCCAGCGTCGCGGTCGGTGCAGCAGGAAAAAAATGTCGTGCGATTCCGGTGCGTAGCGGCGATTCAGGTCTTCGATCGCTGCCGTTGCTGCGGCGAGAATCCCGTCGTCTTCCGGCATCGATTCGGTCGGCGCATCGGTAAAGTCGGTGAGCAGGACAAACCGGAGTTGCTCATCGCGATTGGCGAGGAAACGGACTTCCAGATCGCCAATCAACTGCCCGGCATCGGCAACGCTCGACAGCATCGTCGGCACCGCAACGACAGCGCGTTCCGATTCGGGAATGCCCTGCGAATAGTCCATGCGCTGTAACGTGTGCGGAAGTGCAACCATTGCCGCGAACCAGTTGGCAATGGTCAGCGCCAGTTGGCTCATACCGAGCAATACAAGCAGACAGACCAGAATGAAAAACCCTATCGGCCAGCCGCTGTCCCATACTCGCAACAGCGGTGGGGCGGAGAAGACGAGCATCAGGCTGACGATCAGGCTGGCGTATGCAACAAACGGTACACGGCCGCTGCTCCACAGACCGGCAATAGCTGAGTAGGGTCGCGCCTTGCAAAGGCGCCGCAGCTGCGCGCGACCATCGCCGACAAGATAGAAGCCGACGTGGCGACGGACTGCTGCATCGTTCCCGACTGCTTCGCCTGTTGATTCGCTCGCCAGGGCGATCGCATGCTCGGCAACCGCGATTTCGCTACAAGCGCTGCGCCGCGCCATGCGCTCAATGACGTGGCGACAGGCATCGCGACTGGTGAAGTCCATGCGCGCATAGACGTCTGCCGGATCACCCCGCAAACGCTGTTCGACATGACTCAGACTCTCAACGAAATCGCGCCAGTCGGTTGCCGACAGCAGGCGCAGGCTGGTCACGCTGTTGCTGATCGAAACCTGGTCGGCCGCCTGGTGTTGGTTTTCAGTCTGTACGATCTGATCAATTGTCAGTCCCGTATCACCGAGGCGCTGCTCGATCCAGTTCAGCGGCAGCGACAACGCCGCGCCGAGTCCTTGCAGACGACGCGTCATTTCGGACACGAACGAACCATCGACTGGCGGATCGGAGCGCGCCATGTCCGCTACAACCAGGATCAATCCCTTTGGATCACTGGCGGCGACGGCAGTCATCTCGTCGGCCCAGCTGCCGGCGAGATTCCGATTGAGGCGATCGCTGGCGACGCGAGCGGCGACGCGGCGCAGGTTCTCGATCAGAGCCAGTCGCAGCATGATCGGAATCGCCCACAACTCACCGAGTTTGAGCGGACTGATCTGCTGATAGGCTGCAACGAAGCGGCTGAGACTGTCCTGGTCGACGCGCCCGTCGCCATGCGAAATCGCATTTCGAGCGATATCGTACACGCGTGGCAGACCGGTCGACGGCCCTTTGTCGAGCAGTGGCAGTTCCCAGCTGTAGCGTTTTGGAAAATGCCGTAGAGCGGTGCGAATCTGCTCGTCGATCAAATACAGGTTATCGAGCAGCCATTCGCCGGCCGGCGTCGTGCGTCGTTGTTCGCTGATTGCAGCCGCGAGTAAAGCGCAAGTTTCGCGCAAGACTTTCTCGTTGTCGCCGAGGCGATCGAGCAGAGACGTGCCACCTTTGCCTTCGCGTACGCGGTGCGATTCGGCCAGCGCAATTCCGTGCGCAGCCATCTGCTCGGCGTTGAACAATTCCGAGCGAAGCGGCGGTTCGCGGGCGACGTTCGCGCGGATATCGCTCCATGCCGCCATACCGGCCCGCGATGGTGGCGATTGACGGAACCAGGTATCGAAATTCTTCACGCAACTCCTGTTGGTCTGTTGGCTGCCGCGAAGGCCCTGCGCCGATAGGGCGATTTCGGCACACCGAACTTGATGTTAACCGCACATCGAGTTCTACGTTGCCGCAAAATCGATTAATCGTGCATGACAGCCGGAGGCTTTCGCGATGTTGTGCGCATCGCCAGCCACCGCTGAGTGCTAAGTGAGGCCCGGATCGTCTGCCTCGTCACTCGGCGCGGCACCAAGTAATTCCGGCGCGGGTGGGGTCGGCGGTGTCGACTGGGTATTGAATAACGGATAGATCATGACGGCAGCAAGAATCACTGCGACTCCGGAATAAAACCGCAGGCTCAATTCATTCTGCTCACCGAGCAACCATGCGGCGAGGATGATCGCGTAGACCGGCTCCAGATTGATCGTCAGCTGCACGCCGAATGCGCTGAGTTTGCGCAACACACGTAGGCTCAGTGCGAAAGGTAGCAAGGTGCAAACGAGGGAAAGAACCAGCAGCAAGCCAGCGTCGTGCAATCCGGGCAAGGCAAACAATGCGCCATCGCCCGGTATCAACGGCGCGATGAGCGTGAGAAAAGCAGTGCCGGCACCCAGTTCGATACAGGTCACTGTCAATGGATCGGCGTGATCGACGAGACGCTTGTTGAACGCGCTGAACAAGGCTGCGAGCAGCGCCGAGACGGCGCCGACCAGCACGCCGATGCGCATGTCCGCAGCTATTCCTCCGACCACCAGGGCGACGCCCGGAACGGCCGCAATGCCGATGAACAGCTCGCTCTTGCGAAAGCGGGTGCGCATCACCAGCGGCTCGATGAATGCGAGAAACACAGCGGCCAGTGCCATGCAGGTTGCACCCACTGAGGCATTGGCGAGTTTGATCGCGGCATAAAAGGCCAGCCAATGCAGACCGACCAGCACTCCGACGCCGGCGTAGGCGGCAATGAGGCGCAGTTCCATTGCACGTAATCCGCGCCAGACGCGTGGAATCGCCAGCAACACAAGGACAACCAGCAGCATGCGCCACCACACCAGCTGTAGCGCGGGCAGCGAAATCAGTTTGCCGAGGATCGCGGTGAACCCCCACAGCACTACACAGAAATGGATTTGCAGCCAGGCGTTGCGATTGGGGGACATTCGGAAGTGTTTGCGATGGGATCGCCATTGTCACCCGAATCGATCTACAGCCGATCGATATTTGGGGGAGAGCAACGCAAGAAAGCCGCCATGGTGTGGATAACCATGACGGCTTTCTCGGAAAACTTAGTGAGGGGCGAGCGACTGGCCGCCCGGCAAATCAGGGTTTGACGGTCTCCGCAGGTTCCGGCTCCAGGCCGCGTCGAATCAGCAGCGGTTCGACATACGGATCGCGCCCCGTGAAGTTCTTGAACAAGGTCAGCGCATCATTGCTGCCGCCACGTGATAGCAGCGTTTCGCGGAAATGGTCGCCATTGGCGCGGGTGAGGCCACCGTGTGCTTTCATCCATTCGACACTGTCGGCATCCAGCACCTCGCTCCAGATGTAGGCGTAGTAGCCAGCCGAATAGCCACCGGCAAACGTATGCGAGAAGTAGGTGCTGCGGTAACGCGGAGGAACCGGCGCGTAGTCGATACCGGCCTTCTTCAGCGCCCCTGCCTCGAAGGGTAGCACCTGATCGGCCGTCGGGGTCTCATCGGCATCGATCTGGTGATACGCCTGATCGAGCAGGGCGGCGCCAAGATACTCGGTGGTCTTGAAGCCCTGGTTGAACTTGCGCGTCGCCATTACCTTGTCGAGCAGTTCCTGCGGCAACGGCGCGCCGGTCTTGTAGTGCTTGGCGTAATTCTTGAGGACTTCCGGCCAGGTCATCCACATCTCGTTGACCTGCGACGGATACTCGACGAAATCGCGCGGCACGCTGGTTCCAGAAAAACGCGGGTACTTCACATTCGAGAACATGCCATGCAAGGCATGACCAAACTCATGGAACGCGGTGTTGACCTCGTCGAAGGTCAGCAGCGTTGGCTCGCCTTTCGGCGGTTTCGGAATATTCAGGTGATTGGCGACGACTGGCTGCGTGCCAAGCAGACTCGCTTGTTCCGCATAGGAGTTCATCCACGCGCCACCACGCTTGTTGCTGCGCGCGTAGTAATCGGCGAGGAAAAAAGCAAGGCGTTTGCCATCGTGATCGAACACTTCAAACACGCGTACATCGGGATCGTAGACCGGCAGATCCTTGCGCTCTTTGAAGGTCAGCCCGTAAAGCTTGTTGGCGGCGAAGAACACGCCGTTGCGCAGCACGTTGTCGATCTCGAAATACGGGCGCAGTTGCGATTCGTCGAAATCGTACTTGGCCTTGCGCACCTTCTCGGCGTAGTAGGACCAATCCCAAGAGGCGAGCTGGAAACCCCCGTGCGCCTTGTCGGGATGTTCGGCATCGATGATCGCCTGCATGTCGGCCGCTTCCTTGCGCGCATTGGCAACGGCTGGCGGAGCGAGCTGCGCTAGCAGTTTGTTGACCGCTTCCGTCGTCTTTGCGGTTTCGTCGGCAAGCTGATACGCCGCATGATTCGGATAGCCGAGCAACTTGGCACGTTCGGCGCGCAGTTTGGAGATTTTCGCGACGTTCTCGCGATTGTCGAACTTGCCGCCGTGACTGCCCCGGGCAAGCGAGGTCTTCATGATGCGCTCGCGCAAGTCACGATTTTCCAGGGCCGCCAGTGGCGGTTGCCCGGAGGTATTCTGCAATGGCAATACGAACTTGCCGTCGAGCCTGCGTGCCTTGGCCGCTTCGATCGATGCTGCGATCGATTCGTCGGATAAACCTTTCAATTCCTCACGCGAATCGACCACGATCGCATCGCCATTCACTTCCTCCAGAACGTTCTGGCTGAAGCTGGTCTGCAATTTCGCGAGTTGCGAATTCAACGCCTTGAGTTTGGTCTTGTCAGTGTCGGAGAGCTTGGCACCGGCGCGCACGAAGTCGGTGTAGTAGCGCTCGACCAGGTGCTTCGATTCGGGATCCAATCCGGATGTATCGCGTGCTTCGTAAATTGCATCGATGCGCGTAAAGAGCTTTCCGTTGAGTGCAATCTCGTCCTGATGGGCGGACAGCTTCGGCGCCATCTCAGATTGAATCTTCTTGATCTCGGTGTCGGTGTTCGCTCCAGCCATGTTGAAGAAAACACTGGCAACACGATTGAGCAATCTTCCGGAGCGCTCCATCGCGACAACCGTGTTGTCGAAGGTCGGCGCGTCCTTGTTGTCGGCAATCGCCTTGATTTCGGCCGAGTGCTCGCGCATGCCGCGCTCGAACGCCGGCGTGTAGTCGGCATCGTGGATCTTGTCGAACTGCGGATAGTGGAATGGCAGCGGGCTTTCCGTGTAGAACGGGTTTACTGCCGAACTGATGTTTTTTGCTTCTGCCTTTGCAGCGTTCACTTTCGCTTCGGCGGCGTGCGCATTGGCGAGGCTGGCCACGCTGAAAAGGGCCAACGCGATGGCCATGGCGAGATCTGGTTTCATTCGAAGGGAGTCCCCGTTAGGTCGATATCAGGCAAGAGCCTACGCAACATCGCCTGATCGCGCGCGTGACAAAAGTTGGGGGACGAGAGGTCGATTGTCGGCGGACCACGAGTGATCGTCGCGCGGCTCTCGATTTCACCGCAGAAAGCGGGCAAAACTTCCGGCAAACAAAATGTTAGCGTTTCCCTGAACGTTGCCGTAGAATACGCCGCACTGTGTCTGCCGGGGTCACCGTGAATCGTGGCCTGGTGTAGCGATCGTTGATCTGCTTCATCTGCTGTTTCTCGCTGTTTTGCTCCTTGCACACCCAGTACCGCGACGAATTTCATTCGCGCGTTTTCAGTCAACGTTCCAGGAGCAAGTTCATGTCAAATCGCGAAAACGGTACGGTCAAGTGGTTCAACGACGCCAAGGGCTTCGGCTTTATCACCCGTGAAACCGGTCCCGACGTATTCGTCCACTTCCGTGCGATCGAGGGCGGCGGCTTCAAGTCGCTGGCCGAAGGTCAGCGCGTCAGCTTCACCGTCACTCAGGGCCCGAAGGGTCCACAGGCGGAAGCAGTCCGCGCCGAGTAGTTCCTCGGTCATGGTCTCATTGAAGCCCCGGGCGATAGCCCGGGGTTTTTTATTGCCTAAGATTTCTCCGTTTCCTGTAACCGCCGCTTGCAACGCTTGTAGCGGCGATTGGGTGCAGGTAGTGTTGGCCCAAGACGAACCAACCAACTGGGGCAGCTACGATGGATTGGCAGAAAGGTCGGCAAAGCGATAACGTCGTAAACGACGATGGCAGCGGTGGCTCCGGCGGCGGTGGCGGGCGCGGTTTCGGCGGCTTTCATCTTGGACTCGGCGGCATCATCGTTGTCGTTATCGTCAGTCTGGTACTCGGCAAGAATCCGCTCGATGTGCTGTCGTTTATCAGCGACATGAGCGGTGATGGAACTACTCAATCAGCCTCGCAGCAAGCGTCGCCGGGAAGTACCACGCCGGTTGACAAAAGCGATCCGCAGGTCGCTTTCGTTGCCAGCGTTCTTGGCAGCACAGAGGACGTATGGACCGCGTATTTCCAGGCCAGCGGCCAACGCTATCAGCAACCGAAATTACACCTGTTCAACGGTCGCGTCGGTTCCGCATGCGGGCTCGCGTCCGAAGCGATGGGTCCGTTCTATTGTCCGGGCGACACCAACGTTTATCTCGATCTCGGATTCTTCAAGGAGATGGATACGCGCTTTCACGCCAGCGGAGATTTCGCGCGCGCCTACGTGATTGCGCACGAGGTCGGCCACCACGTTCAGAACCTGCTCGGCATCATGGATCAGGTTGATCAGGCGCGCGGCAGAGGGCAACCGATGGAGGGGGCGAATGGTTTGTCGGTGAGGCTGGAGCTTCAGGCCGACTGCTTTGCCGGAGTTTGGGGTAGTCGTTCGCAGGCGCAGCTGAACTGGTTGCAAGCTGGCGATATCGACGCCGCGCTCAATGCTGCCGCCCAGGTCGGCGACGACACGCTGCAAAAGGAATCGCGCGGCTACGCAGTGCCGGATTCGTTCACCCATGGTTCTGCCGCGCAGCGCGCGCGCTGGTTCAAGGCAGGCTTCAGCAGCGGCGACATCAAGAGTTGCGACACCTTCCGCGCGACGTCGCTGTAACGGAAATCTGAAAACGAGCAGCAACGCGTTTGTTAGACTCGGGCTCAAGCAATCATGAGGAGCCCGCTGGTGAAATCTGCCGTTACCGCGTTTGTTGCGCTATCCGTCTCCTCGGCGGCACTTGCTGCCGAGGCTCCCAAGTTCGATCCAAATCGTCTGTCAGACGAAGTGCAAACTCTTTCGTCGGATGCGTTCGAAGGGCGTGGTCCGGCGACGCCAGGCGAGAAAAAAACGGTTGCTTACGTGATCGCGCAAATGAAGGCGGCCGGTCTTCAGCCTGGTGGTGAAAAAGGTAAAGACGGCAAACGCGGCTGGACTCAACCAGTGCCGCTGCTGCGATCGGAAATCGTTGGAACGCCGAAACTCATTGTGACTGTCGATGGCAAGCAGCAATCGCTGACGCAGGGCAGCGAGATCGCTGTGCGCGCCGCTATGGATGGATCGAAGTCGGTCGCCATTGAAAATGCGCCGATGGTCTTCGTCGGCTATGCGGTCAAGGCACCCGAGCGCAACTGGGATGATTTCAAGGACATTGATCTGCACGGCAAGATAGCGGTCTCCCTGGTCAACGACCCCGACTTCGAAACCGGCAAGGGCGATTTCGGCGGCAAGGCGATGACTTACTACGGTCGCTGGACCTACAAATACGAGGAACTCGCACGGCAAGGCGCGCTGGGGCTGTTGATCGTGCACGAAACGGACCCGGCCGCATACGGTTGGGCGACGGTCAAGAACTCCAACACCAACACGATGTTCGACATCGTGCGCGACCAGCCGGCATCGGTGCATACACAGGTTGAAGGCTGGATTCAGCGCGACTTCGCCGTCGACCTTTTCAAACGCGCCGGACTCGATTTCGATGCGCTCAAAAAGCAGGCGCAGACGCGGGATTTCAAGCCGGTCGTGCTCAAGGATGAGGCGTTTTCCGCCAGCTTCGCAGTCGACGCCGAGGTAATCACGTCGAAAAATGTCGTTGGCCGCGTGATCGGCAGCAAGCGTCCGAACGAGACCGTCATCTACAGTGCGCACTGGGATCACCTCGGCATCGGCCAGCCCGATGCCAAGGGCGACAAGATCTACAACGGTGCGGTCGACAACGGGACCGGAACTGCCGCGCTGATCGAGCTTGGCCGCGCCTTCGCCCACGCGCCGAAGCCCGAGCGCTCGGTGGTTTTCCTCAATGTCACCGCCGAGGAAAAAGGGCTGCTGGGATCGGAGTACTACTCAGCGAATCCGCTGTATCCGCTCGCGATGACGGTCGCCGACATCAACATGGATGCGCTGAGCCCGCGTGGTGTAGCGCGCAACTTCACCACTTCCGGCAGTGCGAAATCTGATCTGCTCGACAAGCTAATCGCCGACGGCAAGGCGGCGGGGCTCAGCTACACCTCGGATCCGCATCCCGAGGCCGGACACTTCTTCCGCTCCGATCACTTCCCGTTCGCCAAGCGTGGCGTTCCGTCGGTTTCATTCGGTTCCGGCAATGACTGGGTCGATGGCGGCATCGAAGCCGGTGAAGCAGCGAAGAAGGCCTACACCAAAAACAACTACCACCAACCCTCGGACGAATGGCAATCCAGCTGGACCTTTGCCGGCATGTCGCACGATCTGGAAATCCTGTATCAGATCGGTGCCGACCTCGCCAATTCCGACGACTGGCCGAACTGGAGTCCGGATTCCGAATTCCGCGCTACCCGCGACACGACAGCGGTGGAGCGGAAGTAGGTCGACGGCTGCCGAATGGCGCATTTGACATCCCGTACCAACGCGAAGAGACTCTAAAATCTTCGTTGACCAACCTAGCGAGGTAGCTCCATGAAAGCTCGAACTCTTTCGTTTCTTGCCCTTGTTGTCGCCATACCCGCCTGGGCGCAAAAGGATACGGTACGCGTCGGTCCAGCCCTCGCTCCAACCATCGACGCAAGCGAAAACACGGTGATCACCTACACCGGGAGCGTGCCACCGTCATTTACCGGTGCGCTCGACGCCGATGATTCTACCTATAACCGCGCCGTAACTTGCGCCGCGCTCTCAGGTGTAGGTACGGCGGTTCCATACGACACCGTGATGGTTACAAATAGCTCGCCCGGCAATGCGAATGTCACGATTTTTTCCAGCCTGGTCGGTGGCGCCGTATGCGGCGATACCAACGACACGTTCTTTACACTCTACAGCGCTGCAGGCTTCAATCCGGCTTCGCCCCTTACCAATTGCCTTGCGGTCAACGACGATATCGCCGCTGCGGCGAATCGGTGCAGCACGCTCTCGTTCGCTGTTCCGGTCGGGGAGACGCGAACCGTGGTGGTTGCAGGCTTCAACAATGCGACAGATCCAGCCGGTCTATTCGGCTATCAGATCAATTTTACCGGCACGACTCCAGTCGAGTTGACCAAGTTCGAGGTTCACTAAGTTCAGTCGTCGACCGCGATAGGCGCTATTGATGTAGCGATAACCGCCAAGCCGGACTATTGCCGGCTTGGCGCGCGATTTTGGGACTCTGTACCAGATCGGCACCGAACCCCTCGACGCGCCGCAGTTGTTCGGAGACTACGAATCCAGCGTTACTCTGGAAGCGGTCGACCCTGAGTAGGAGGGCGATCAACCCGATCTACCACCCGTAAGGGTAGCTGCCGTATCTGCGATTCGGAAATCCGTCGCTCTTGCGGACATCCAGATGAAAGTTGAATGATTTGCCGTCCTCGGTCTGTTTGCTGATGTTCAACTCGGCGGCATTCGAGATGCCGGTGCCGTAGCCTTTTGCGTAACCGATGGTAGTGCTGACGCCAC
>JBDTOS010000013.1:0-21206 GCA_039933095.1 Dokdonella sp. | reverse complement strand
GCCACGCGGCGTTAGCCCCGCGCGCGGTGCGCTCTTACCGCACCGTTTCACCCTTGCCTGATCCTCTTGCGAGGCCATCGGCGGTTTGTTTTCTGTTGCACTTTCCGTCGGCTCGCGCCGCCCAGGCGTTACCTGGCACCTTGCCCTGTGGAGCCCGGACTTTCCTCGAAATGCTTGCGCACCTCGCGACTGTCTGGCCGACTCCGATTTCAGGGTACAGAAGACCTGAGGCAGATGACAGGGGCGCGAATAGGATTGCTGCGGAAGGATGACTGCAAGAGTTCGCTGCGCCTTACCGTTTCAGTTCGCCGTTTTTTATTCTCTGTCGTCTGATCCGTAAAGCGCCTTGCGCGGCGCACCGGTAATCGCGGCAGCCAGCTTTGCTGCGCGGGCGGGTGGCAATTCTTCGCGCAGCAATGCAAACACACGGCGACCTTCCGTAAGCGTCGCGTCCGCGTCGGAAGCTTCTGCGCCGCCGACGAGAATCACGAATTCGCCGCGCTGCTGGTTTGTGTCGGCGGAAATTCTGTTGATGACATCGCCAATCGTTTCACCAATGACAGTCTCGAATAATTTGGTCAATTCGCGCGCGACAACCGCCCTGCGTTGTCCACCGAATGTGGTTTGCATGTCGTTGAGCGATTCAACAATGCGATGGCTCGATTCGTAAAATATCAGCGTGCGGGTTTCGCTGGCGAGTGCCGCCAATGCATCGCGTCGCGCATTCGCCTTCGCTGGCAGAAAACCTTCGAATGCAAAGCGATCGCTCGGCAGACCGGCGATCGACAATGCTGCGACCGCTGCGCACGGCCCCGGAATCGGCGACACGCTGATGCCCGCCGCACGCGCAGCCTGCACAAGACGAAATCCGGGATCGCTGATCAACGGCGTTCCGGCGTCACAGATCAGAGCGATATCGTCGCCGGCCAGCAATCGCTCGATCAAGCGCGTCGATTCGCTGCGCTCGTTATGCTCATGCAATGCGATTGCACGCGCTGTTCGACCAACGCGTTTCAGCAGCGTCGTGCTGTGGCGTGTGTCTTCTGCTGCAACGATCGCGACATCGCGCAATACTTGCGCAGCGCGCGGCGACAGATCGTCGAGATTGCCGATCGGCGTCGCGACAATCCACAACCGCCCACGATCAACAGACATTGGCGGCAACCCGATAACTATCCAGGGGCGCAGAGCGCGACAAAACGGCTGCGCAAGCCCAATCCGCTATCATTCGCGCTACCCCTGCCCTGCGCAAACGAACGAGTTGGCGATGCCCCGAATCTGTTTGAACGTTCGCTTCATTCTTCGTCTCGTTCGTTTCGCGCCGATGCTCGTCGCGCTCGCGCTTTCTGGCTGCGCGACCCTACCGGATTTTGGTAGCAGTGATACCGCCGCCGGCAGCGACGCCGAGCAGCTCTATCGTCAGGGCGATCTGGAACATGCATCGCAGGCTTTCCTCGATCTGGCCGAACACAGTCGCGGCGACGCCGCATCGCATTATCGGCTGCGTGCCGGCGAAGTGCTGCGCGACGCCGGCAACCTTGCGGCTGCGGAAATTGCGCTCAATGGTATCAAGCGCCGCCGCCTGAGCGGTGACGAGTCGCTGCGCCTCGATCTGCTCGATGCCGAGATCGCGCTCAAACGCGGCGATGCCGGCAGCGCGCTCGAGTTCGTCAACATCGCCGATGCAGATCTACCGCCCGCCTTGCGTCTGCGAGTACTGGAACTGCGGGCACGCGCGCAGCTCGCCAGTCGCAGTCCGCTTGCGTCAGCGCAGACGCGTGCCACACTCGATCGCCTGCTCGAAGCGAACGATCGCGAGCAGAATCGCAAACAAATCATCGACGCACTGGCTGCGATTGATGGACCGTCGCTGCGCGACAAGGCCGCGGCGCTGGCCAGCAACGATCCGGTATTGCCGTGGATCGAGCAATCGCTGCGCACACGCGGCATTGCCCTGCCTCACGAAATTCCGCAGGCGAACCGACAAGTCGGAACGGTCAGCAACGACGCCAACGGTGCCACTCGTATCGAAGGCTATAGCGCACCGCATCAGGTCGCCTTGCTGCTGCCGCTGTCCGGGACACTGAGCTATGTCGCCCAGTCTATCCGCGACGGTTTTTTCACCGCACGTTCCGGCGACACGGCAGAAAAGGCACCCGACGTGCGTATCTACGACTCGGGCAGCACACCAGCCGAAGCGATTGCCGCCTACCACAAGGCAGTCGCCGAGGGTGCGGATCACGTAGTCGGTCCGCTGCAACGCGAGGCGGTCGGCGAATTGTTTCATCAGCATCTGGCAGCGCGTGTGCTCGCACTGAATCATCCGGACACAGGCGAAGTGCCGCCCCCCGGCAACGCCGAGTTCGGCCTGGTGCCGGATGCCGAAGGTGCCCAGGTGGCCCAACATATGCTCGAACGTGGCATCCACACGGCGGCAATCATTGCCGCCGACACCGACTGGGCACAGCGCGCGGCCGTTGCGTTTCGCACCCAATTTGAAGCGAATGGTGGCCAGGTTTCCGGTGAAACACGGCTTAGCGAATCGATGGTCAATTACCACACGGCGATTACCCAGGCGACCGCAAGTCTCGGCGAAACTGATAGCGGCATTTTCATCAGCATGCGTCCACAACAGGCACGCCTGTTGCTGCCACAGTTGAAGCTCGCCAATGTCAACGCGCCAGTGTTCGCGACATCGCATATCTACGGCGGCGAGCGCAACCCGGGACTCGATCGCGATCTCGACACAGTCGAGTTCTGCGATGCACCATGGCTGTTCGGCAATGTGCCTGGTCGGCCCGACATCGAGATGATTGCCGGCCAGATTGCCAGCGCGAACGGCGTCGGCGCGCGTCTGTTCGCGTTCGGCATGGACGCCTATGCATTGCTGCCCTATCTCGGCTGGATGCTCGAACACCCCGATCACTATGTTGATGGCGCAACCGGCCAGCTCACTGCCGACAGCTTCGGGCGCATCCATCGCTTGCTGACCTGGGCGCGTTTCGAAAACGGAATCGCACGACCCGTGCAAGGTGCGCTGCATGCAATGTCGGAACAGGCGCAGACAATCGAGTCACCGCCACAACAATGACCTCTGGGGTCTCCAGTACACGCCACATTGGCGAGCAGTTCGAACTGCTGGCGCGTCGTCACCTCGAGCGCGCCGGTTTGCAGATGATCGCGAGCAACGTGCATTGCCGGCAAGGAGAGATCGATCTTGTGATGAGCGACGACGAGACCGTCGTGTTTGTCGAAGTGCGCTATCGGCGAAGCGATCGTTCTGGTGACGGCTTCGATTCGGTCGGGCCTGCCAAGCGCAACAAACTGATCCGGGCCGCATCCATTTATCTCGCCGCAAATCCGAAACTTGCGCGTCGACCCTGCCGGTTCGATGTCGTTGCCGTGACGGCCGATGGCTCCGACGTGCAATGGCAGCGTCACGCGTTCGAGGCATTCTGAGCGAACCTCAGCGACGTGTCGGCAATGCCTCTCGACATCACTTTCCTGGATCGCTTGCGCACTTTTTTTTCGCCGCGCGATCTGACCATTGATGCTGCCGAGTGCTTGGCCTACGGCTACGACAATTCGCGCCGTGAGGCGCAACCACAGGCCGTAGTGTTTCCAACTTCGCACGAGCAGGTCGTTGCCCTTGTGCAATCCTGCCGGGATGCGGGAGTCGCGCTGACTGCGCGTGGACGCGGCACCAATACCACTGGCGCGAGTGTACCGGTTGCCGGCGGCATCGTTGCTAGTTTCGAGCGCATGAACCGGATTCTGCGAATCGACAACGACGATCGCGTCGCCATCGTCGAGCCCGGCGTACTCAATGGCGATCTGCAAATCGCGCTGAGTGAGCGCGGATTTTTCTGGGCGCCGGATCCGACTTCGGCACCGTATTGCACGGTTGGCGGCAATATCGCCTGCAATGCCGGCGGCCCGCGTGCGGTCAAGTACGGCGCGACGCGCGACAACGTGCTCGCGTTGCGCGCCGTCGCTGGCAGCGGCGAGGATTTTCGCTGCGGCAACCCGACCACCAAGGGGGCGACGGGTTATGACCTGACCCGATTGTTGATCGGCTCCGAAGGCACCCTCGCGATCGTCACCGAAGCAACCGTCAAACTGACTCCGCTCGCATCGGCCAAACGCACGTTGCGCGCGACTTATGCCGATATCGAGTCGGCGGCGCGCGCAGTCGGTCGCATCATGGCGCAACCGATAACGCCGTGCGCGCTCGAATTTCTTGATGATCAGGCGCTGCGACTCGCGCACGCGCACGGCGGCGATTCGATCCCGCTTGCCGGCGCGATGCTGTTGATCGAGGTCGATGGCGCTGCCGACGCATTGGCGGCAGCCGTCTCGGCAATCGAAACTACGGCTCGCGGGGAAGGCCTGCTCGATCTGGTCGCCGCAAACGATGCGAGTGAGGTGGAAAAACTTTGGACCGCGCGCAAGGCACTGTCGCCTGCCCTGCGTACTTTGGCGCCGAACAAGATCAACGAGGACGTTGTCGTTCCGGTCAGCCGAATGCCGGCATTGATTGCCGGACTTAAGCAAATGTCAGTACGTTACGGAATTCCAATCGTTACTTTTGGCCATGCCGGCAACGGCAATATCCATGTCAATCTGCTGTACCAGCCGAGCGATCCGAATCAGGTCGCCAATGCGCCCGTTTGCCTGGCTGCGGTGTTCGACCTCGTGCTTGCTCTCGACGGAACCCTGTCCGGCGAACACGGTATCGGGCTGGCCAAGCGCGACTTCATGACGCGTGCACTCGATCCGCACGCGCTGGCGCTGATGCACCGAATCAAGGCGCAATTCGACCCCGATGGCATTCTCAATCCTGGAAAACTTTTGCCGCCGTGAACGTTCGATTCAGGGCCTCTGCAGTAGCTTGCCAATGATTCTTTAGGGAAACGCCGACGTAGTGAGACCACGCTTGAAAAAATTATGTCGACTCACCACCGCAACGGTCGCGCCGATTGGAGCCGCGCCGATTGGAACCACACTGATCGCAGCCGCGATTGTCGCAACATTGGTTGCCTGCTCGCCGCAACCGGCGCCGATGGCACCGCCGCCAGTGCCGGTTGTGGTAGCCAAGGTACAGATCCGGGATATGCCGATCTTGATTACAGCACCCGGCACCGTCGAGCCGATCAACAGTGTCGCAGTGAAGTCGCTGGTCGATGGGCAACTGCTCGAAAGCGCGATCAAGGATGGCGATGATGTGAAAACAGGCGATCTGCTGTTTCGGATCGATCCGCGCCCCGCGCAAGCGGCGTTGCGCCAGGCGCAGGCAGCGCGCAGCAAGGACCAATCCGAACTCGATCAGGCGCGCGCGCAGGTCGAACGCTATGCTCCGATCGCCGCCAAGGGGTTCATTTCGGCAGATCAGATGGAACAGTATCGGACCAACCTTGCGGCTGCCGCAGCCAGCGTCAAAGTCGACGAGGCCGGCATCGCCACAGCGCAAGTCAATCTCGGCTACACCGAGATCCGCGCGCCGCTGAGCGGGCGTATTGGCCGCGTCCTGATTCAACCAGGCAACCTGCTCAAGGCGAACGATACCAACGCCTTGGTCGTAATCAATCAGATCGAGCCGATCTATGTGAGTTTCGCCATTCCCGGGGCGACGCTAGGGCGTGTGCTGGTCGCGCAGAAGCTGGCGCCGCTCGATGTCTCCGCAACGATGGCCGGTGTCGCCGATCCGGTCCACGGCAAGGTCGGATTCATCGACAACGCGGTCGATAGCAGCACTGGCACGATCAAGCTGCGCGCCGAGTTCGACAATTCCGAGCATCTTCTATGGCCCGGTCAGCTGGTCAATGTCAGCATGACCCTCGGCCATGACGCCAACGCGATCGTGCTGCCCGATCAGGCAGTGCAGAACGGTCCGGACGGAAACTATGTATTCGTCGTCGGCGCAAACGGCCATGCGCAGCTACGCGCGATAACTGTCGTCCGCAGCATCGCCGGACAAAGCGTCATCGAGAAGGGAATCACTGCCGGCGAAACTGTGGTGATTGATGGACAGTCACGTGTTGAAGACGGCGCGATGGTGAAGGTGACCGAAGCAGCACCATGAACGTCTCGGAAGTCTTTGTTCGCCGTCCGGTCATGACCACCCTGGTCATGGTCGGTATCCTGGTGTTCGGCATCGTTGGATATCGCTTGTTGCCGGTTGCCTCGTTGCCGAACGTCGATTTTCCGACGATCCAGGTGTCGGCAAGCCTGCCCGGCGCATCGCCCGAGACGATGGCATCAGCAGTCGCGACGCCCCTGGAAAAACAGTTCTCGACGATTCCGGCGATCGATTCGATGACGTCGACCAGTTCGCTCGGCGGCACATCGATCACGTTGCAGTTTGCCCTCAATCGCAACATCGACGCCGCTGCCCAGGACGTGCAGGCGGCGATATCGTCTGCGCTGCGCCAGTTGCCGACGCAGATGACCACACCACCGACCTTCCGCAAGGTCAATCCTGCCGACTCGCCGATTATCTATATCGCGTTTACCTCGAAGACGTTGCGCATGTCCACGCTCGATGAGTACGCGGAAAATGTGCTCGCGCAACGCATCTCGATCATCGACGGTGTCGCCCAGGTCAACGTATACGGATCGCAGAAATACGCAGTGCGCATCGATCTCGATCCCGACAAGCTCGCTGGCCGCGGCATCGGCATCGATACGGTCGCCAGCGCGGTCGGCTCCGGCAACGTCAACCTGCCGACCGGCACGCTGTATGGTCCGAACCGCATCTACAACGTGATGGCCGATGGACAGTTGCGCGAAGCGGCAAGCTTCGGCGATCTGATCGTGACCTGGCAAAACGGCGCGCCCGTGCGTCTCAAGGATGTCGGCAAAGTCTATGACGGCGTGCAGAACGACAAGGGTGGCGCATTCATCAACGGCGAACCTTGTGTCGTGCTCGCCATCCAGAAACAGCCCGGCACCAATACGATTGATGTTGTTCAGGGCATCCGCGCGATTTTGCCGGCATTCGCAAAATCGCTGCCTGCGGGGGCCGATTTCACGGTTGTCTACGATCGCTCCGAAAGCATCCAGGAATCGGTTTCGGACGTGAAATTCAGCCTGTTGCTTGCGCTGGCTCTGGTCGTGATGGTGATTTTTGTTTTCCTGCGAAATGTCTCGGCAACCATTATCCCGTCGCTGGCATTGCCGATGTCGATCATCGGAACGTTTGCGGTGATGTACGCGATGGGATTCAGCATCGACAATCTCTCGCTGATGGCGCTGACGTTGTCGGTCGGATTCGTCGTCGACGACGCGATTGTCATGCTCGAAAACATCTCGCGGCACCTGGAGATGGGCAAGGACCGCCTCACTGCCACTCTTGATGGCGCGCGCGAAATCGGCTTCACGATCGTCTCGATGACACTCTCGCTCGCTGCGGTGTTCATCCCGGTCGTGTTCATGAGTGGCATCATCGGTCGCCTGCTAAACGAGTTCGCGATCACGATTGTTTCGGCCGTGCTGGTGTCGGGTTTTGTCGCCCTTAGCCTGACCCCGATGCTGTGCAGTCGTATGCTGCGTCCTGCAAGCGAGCAGCACCACGGCCGCGTCTATGCCTGGACCGAGCGCGCGTTCGACTCAGTGCAGGACGCCTATCGACGAAGTCTCACAACCTGCGTGAAGCACAGGTTCGTTGTGCTGTGCTTTTTCTTCGCACTGGTAATTGCAACGGGATTCCTCGCCGTGCATATCCCGAAAGGATTCCTGCCGAGCGACGACACCGGTCAGTTGTTCGCATTCACCCAGGCCGCGCAGGACATCGGCTACGACGATATGCGCGCAAAACAGCTGCAAGCGGTCGAGATCGTGCGCAAGGATCCTAATGTCGAAAACGTGCTTGCATTTGTCGGTGCCGGCGGCAGCAGCGCAACGCTGAATCTGGGTCGCATGATCATCAAGCTGAAACCACTGAGCGAGCGCGAATCGGCCGACGAGGTCATGCAGGAGCTGCGACCCAAGGTGCAATCGATACCCGGTTTGCAGGTGTTCCTGCAGAATCTGCCGCTGATCCGCATTGGCGGTCATCTGACCAATTCAACCTATCAGTTCACGCTCCAGGATACCGACACCAAACGCTTGTTCGAGTGGACCCCGAAATTGGTTGCTGCACTCGCCAAAGAGCCCGGATTTCAGGACGTCTCCAGCGACATGCTGATTGCAAGTCCGCAGCTCGATGTCGGTATCAATCGTGATGCGGCGGCGGCCTACGGGGTTACGCCCGAGCAAATTCAGAATGCGCTCTACAACGCCTTCGGGCCGGCTCAGGTTTCGACGATCTACACGCCGACCGATCAGTTCTGGGTGTTGATGCAGGTCGATCCGGCACGCCAGGCCGACCCCAATGTGCTTTCATCGATTTATCTGACCGGTCATCCACCCTCTTCGGCAGCCACCACAGCAACGCCGGTCGGAAGCGCAACGCAGCTGGTTCCATTGGCAGCGGTGACCACCCTGGGCAATTCGGTCGGCCCGGCGACGATCAATCATCTTGGCCAGGTGCCTGCGGTGACGGTGTCGTTCAATCTGGCGCCCGGCATGTCGTTGAGCGATGCCGTGGCCGGCGTCGATCGAGTGGTGTCCGCGCTGAAGTTGCCCGATTCGATCAGCACCGCGTTCCAAGGCACCGCACAGTCGTTTCAGGAATCACTGTCGGGCATGGGCATCCTGCTGCTGCTCGCGGTATTCGTGATCTATCTCGTGCTGGGGATTCTCTACGAAAGCTTTATCCATCCGCTCACGATTCTTTCGGGGTTGCCGACCGCGATCTTCGGCGCATTGCTTACCCTGATCGTGTTCGGCAAGGACCTCGATCTCTACGGTGCAGTCGGTCTGATCATGCTGATAGGCATCGTCAAGAAAAACGCGATCATGATGATCGACTTCGCCCTCGACAAGCAGCGCGAAGGTGAAGCGCCCGAGCGTGCGATTCTCAACGCCTGCGTGATCCGATTCCGGCCAATCATGATGACGACATTCGCCGCGTTGATGGGGACCCTGCCGATCGCACTCGGCATCGGTGCCGGTGCCGAGGGTCGGCGTCCGCTTGGGCTTGCAGTCGTCGGCGGTCTCGTCACGTCGCAGCTGCTGACTCTTTACATCACGCCGGTCATCTACCTCTACTTCGAGGGGCTACAGCAACGTTGGCAACGTCGCGGCAAACGCGTGCGAGATGCCCACGCGACGTAGTCGAATGCCGACGATGGTTGTACCCGAAGTGCTTCAGCGCAATGCAAAGCACCACAGCTGAAACTGCATGATCGCAGCCAGTACCAAGGCCGCATAGATCGCCGCGAGCACATCATCGAGCATTACACCGAGACCTCCCTTGATCTCGCGATCGGCCCATGATGCCGGCCACGGCTTCCACACATCGAACAGGCGAAACAGAAAGAACCCGGCCACGATCCACGGCCACTCGCTGCTCAAGGATCGCGGCCAAAGCAACAACGGAATCAGGGTGATCCATTGCCCGACGAATTCATCCCAGACGATCACGCCGGGATCGGAAATACGCAGCTGCCGCACGATGACCGACGAGGCCCACACGCCGAGCGCAAAGGCCGCAACGATTGCGAACAGGTAAATCGGCAGTTCGAGTTCTCGCAACGCGAGCCATGGAATCAATGCCGCCGCCGAGCCGGCCGTGCCGGGCGCGAATGGACTGAGGCCGGAACCAAATCCCGATGCGATCCAGCCAGCGGGATGGCCGAGAATGGCACGTCGTTGTTGCGCTTCGAGTTTCATGAAAAGTGTTCCCAACCCTGATATTTCGGAGCGATGTCATTGCCGTCACTATCGAGTGCGCGCACACCGGTACCTGCGACCACGCGACCGATGCGGGTCGAGCCGCAACCGATACGGGCAAGATCGGCGGTCAAGGCAGCAGATCGACTTGGCGCGACCGTGAACGCCAGCTCGTAGTCGTCGCCACCGGCAAGTTGCAAAGGTATGCGGTCATTGGTGCCGTAAAGAGTCGCCAATGCAGCACTGGTGGGAACATGGCGCGATTCGATTTCGATCGCAGCCGCGCTGGCCGCAGCGACGTGACCGAGATCGGCCAGCAAACCGTCGGACACATCGATGCACGCGGAGGCTACCCCGCGCAACGCCAGGCCAGCAGCGATTTGCGGCTGCGGTCGATTGAGCTTTGCGAGCAGCGATCTCCGCAGTTCGGCGACTGATGGCGCTTCGCGATCCATCGCGTACGGACGTCCATTCATCACCTGCAACCCGGCTGCTGCATCACCGAGCACGCCGGTCACATGCACCTCGTCGCCGATCCGCGCGCCATCGCGTCGCACAGCCTTGTCGGTCGGCACGAACCCGAGCGCGGTCACCGTAATCGTGAGCGGTCCGCGTGTTGTGTCACCGCCGATCAGGGATACGTGATGTTGCGCGGCCATGGCGGCGAAGCCATCGCAGAATGCTTCAACGAAGTCGCGATCGGCATTTGGCAGCGTCAGGGCAAGCAAGGCCCACGCCGGTGTTGCGCCCATCGCGGCCAGATCGCTCAAATTGACCGCCAGCGACTTCCAGCCGATATCGGCTGCCGATGTGGACGCGGGAAAATGGATTCCAGAGACAAGTGTGTCGGTGCAGACAATGAGCTCGTGGCCGCCCGGTGGCACAACAACTGCCGCATCATCGCCGATGCCGAGCCGCACGTCGGCACGCTGCAAGGCGCAGCGCGTGCGCATCAATTCGATCAGATCGAATTCACTCATATTTGCTTCCTGCGCAAAACTGTTGCCACGCGTTTCGCGCCACCGTGCCCGTGCGCCAAATCAGCGCTGCCTGCCGGTATGTTCGTTGGAATGTTCGCCGGCGCGCCACTGTGCGGCGAGTTTGTCGAGCACGCCATTGATGAAGGTATGTCCTTGATCCGAGCCGAAGCGCTTGGTGACCTCGATTGCTTCGTTGATGACGACGCGATATGGAACGTCGGGTCGATAGCGCAATTCGTATGCGGCAACACGCAGTGCGGCAAGCTCGATAGGATCGACTTGGGTAATCTCGCGCCCGAGATGCGGAAGCAGGCCGGCATCGAGTTCAGCGACATGGCGATCGACGCCCTTGAGCAGATCCTCGAAATAGGCGAGATCGGCGATCTCCATATCCTGCTCATGGCGAAACTGTTCGATCACCGCCTGCATGCGATCGCCGGCCATCTGCCACGCATAGACCGCCTGCAACGCGCGTCGCCGCGAGCGCGCACGCGCGGCGGTATCGATTCCATCAGTCCGGGGCGGGTGCTTGCTCATTGCGCGTAATTCATTGATTCGTGCTCACATCGGATTGCTCTTGCGTCGTTGTCCCGAGTTTTCTCCACAGCGCGGACATTTCCAGCGCCGCCAACGCAACTTCGGAACCCTTATTGCCGTGCGCGCCACCGGCACGTGCTGCCGCGTCTTCGTGGCGTTCGACCGCAAGCACACCGTTGAGCACCGGCAACCGATAGTCGAGTGCAACGCGCATCAGTCCCTGCGCGCAGCCGTCGGCGACATGCTCGTAGTGACGTGTATCGCCGCGCACCACACAGCCGAGCGCCACGATCGCGGCATGCGCATGCGTCTCGGCAAGCCGCGCAGCAGCAACCGGAATTTCCCACGCACCGGGCACTCGCACGATATCCACGGCACTATCGCCGACGCCGTGTTCGGAAAATGCACGGCTTGCACCCTCGATCAACGCATCGACAATGCGCGGATTCCAACGACTGGCGACGATCGCGTAGCGTTCGCCTTGCACTGCGCGAATTTCACCGGAAACCGTGGGCATGAGGATATCGTTCAGACGCTGCGAAACGGCGAGGCAGTTTACCCGAGCGCCTCGGTCGTCGCCCGGTAAACCTCTGACATCAGGCGTCTTCGCTATCGCCGATATCGTCGTAGCCGACGATATCGAGGCCAAAGCCGGCCAGTCCAACCAGCTTGCGCGGCGTACCGATAACGCGCAAATGACGCACGCCGAGATCGGCCAGAATCTGCGCGCCAAGGCCATGCTGGCGCCATTCGCGCACATTGTCGGCTTTGCGCACCTGCGCGGTGGCGAATTTCTCCAACACGGTCTCCGCCTCGTCGCCTTCGCTGAGCACGACGACAACGCCGCGATCTTCCGCAGCGATCCGCCGCAGCGCGGCGGTGATTGTCAACCCGAGATCAGCGCGGCGGATATGCAGCACATCAGACAAGGTGTTGCGCACGTGCACGCGCGTCAGCACCGAAGCGCCGTCGTTCACAGTGCCGCGCACGAGCGCGAAATGCAGTGCCTGATGGACGCGATCACGATAGACGACGATACGGAACGCACCGAACTCGGTATCGACCGGTGCGTCGTGAATGCGCTCAATGGTCTTTTCAGTTTCAAGTCGATGCCGGATCAGATCGGCAATCGTGCCGATCTTCAGACCATGCTGTTGCGCAAATAACTCAAGCTGCGGGCGCCGCGCCATTGATCCATCTTCGGCGAGAATCTCGACCAGCACCCCAGCCGATTCCAACCCGGCCAGCGCGGCCAGATCGCTGGCTGCTTCGGTATGCCCCGCTCGCGTCAACACACCGCCAGCTTGCGCGGCGAGCGGAAAGATATGCCCCGGCTGGACAAGATCGGAAGGCTTCGCATCGGCTCGCACGGCGGCGCGTACCGTGTGCGCACGATCATGCGCCGAGATGCCGGTCGTGACGCCGGTCGCGGCCTCGATCGACACGGTGAAATTGGTATGGTGTTGCGAGGTGTTGTCGGCCACCATCGGCCGCAACCCGAGTTGACGGCAGCGCGCCTGGGTCAGGGCAAGACAAACGAGACCACGCGCCTCGCGCACCATGAAGTTGATGTCTTCGGGCCGCACCAGTTCGGCGGCCATGACCAGATCACCCTCGTTCTCGCGATCCTCGTCATCGAGAATCACGACCATGCGGCCGGCTAGAATCTCCTCGATCAATTCTGCGATCTTGCTGAAGCTCATCCCGATTCGTCTCGTGAGTCGTGCGCATGCAATCGCTCGATATAGCGGGCAAGCAAATCGACTTCGACATTGACGCTTTCGCCGATCCGGCGCGCACCGAATGTCGTCACCGCCAACGTGTGTGGAATCAGATTGACGCGTAGGTGCGAAGTGTCGCCATGATCGGAATCCACTTCATTGACAGTCAGGCTGACCCCGTCGATGCAGATCGAACCCTTGCTCGCAACGTAGCGAGTGAGCGCTTGCGGAATCTCGAACGTCCAACGCTGTGAGCGCGCATCGGGTTGCACGTCGATCACGCGCGCGATGCCATCGACATGTCCGGAAACCAGATGGCCGTCGATTCGGTCGGCGAACCTTAGAGCCTTCTCAAGATTCACCGCATCACCAAGCAGCAAACTGCCGAATGTTGTGCATGCGAGCGTCTCGACCGAGATATCGGCAGCAAACCCGCGTGCATCGGCTTCGATCACGGTCAGGCAAACGCCAGCTACCCCTATGCTGTCTCCGATTGCGATTTCGTCACAGTGAAAATCTGTGGCATCGATACGCATTCGTGTGTCGTTTCCAAACGCTTCCAGCGCGGCAATCCGACCGATACTGTGGACAATTCCGGTAAACATCAGTTGGTCGCAACCGGGCGCATCAACAGGCGCAGATCGTCACCGATCTGACGCTGTTCAAGAATCTGCATGGATCGGCGTTGCGTCATCCTGGTCAGTGCCGGCGATGCGAGCAGCGGGCGTGCGCTGTCGCCAAGTAACACCGGTGCGACGTATAGCAACAGCTCGTCGACAAGACCGGCATCGACCAGTGCTCCGCACAAGGTCGGGCCGGATTCCACCTGCATCTCGTTGACTCCGCGCGTCGCCAGCATTTTCATCATGGCATCCAGATCGAGCCGACCATCCTGCATTTCAATCGCTGCGCGTTCGACGCGCTCGAAACGCGCATCCACCGGACTTGCGTTGGCTGAGTGCGCGACCAGGGTCGGTGCCGTGCCATCAAGCACGTGGGCAGATGCCGGAGTGCGCAATTCCCGATCGAGAACGACGCGCAATGGCGGCACAAACGTGATTCTGGAATCATTCGATCGGGGATCGTCATGCAGCGAATCCAATTCCTCGGTGCGAACCGTCAGCCGCGGGTTGTCGGCGAGCACGGTACCACTTGCGCTCATCAACGCGGAACTGCGTGCACGCCAGCGTTGGACATCCGCGCGAGCGGGTACTTCCGTGATCCATTTCGAATCGCCATTCGCGAGCGCAGTGCGACCATCAAGGCTCATCGCGAGTTTGATACGAAGCCACGGGCGACCGCGCTCGATGCGGGAGAAAAATCCGCGATTCAGATCACGTGCGCTCGCACGCAGCAAACCGGATTCTATTGTGATGCCGGCAGTGCGCAGCCGTTCAAGCGCGCCACCGCCGTGCTGGTTTGGATCTTCACTGGCGATGACAACGCGTGCCACACCAGCGGCGATCAGCGCATCGGCACAGGGTGGCGTTCGACCGTGCTTGCCGCACGGTTCCAGCGTGACGTATGCCGTCGCGTCGCGCGCACTCTCACCTGCCGCACGCAAAGCGAATACTTCCGCATGCGCTTCACCGGCACGTTGATGCCAGCCTTCGCCAACGACTGCACCTGCCTTTGCGATGACGCAGCCGACGCGCGGATTCGGCTGGGTCGTGAACATGCCTCGCTCGGCCAGCCGCAACGCACGAGTCATATGCGCGTGGTCGAGAGCGGAAAACGCTGGCGCGCTCAAGCCTTGCCTTTGCGTGCGGGTTCGTCGGCCAGCAACGTCATCTGCAAACCACCGAGCGTGGGCAGATCGCGTTCGAGCCGCTCGATTTCCTCGCGAAACGCCTGCACATCCTCAAATCTCCGATAGACCGAGGCGAATCGCACATAGGCAACCTGATCAAGTTTCTTCAACTCGCGCATGACCAGTTCGCCGACCCGCAACGAAGGAAGCTCGCGCTCACTGCTGCGACGCAGATCATCAATGACCTCGCGCACCGCCGCGTCGACCTGCTCGCTACCGACCGGACGCTTTTGCAACGCGCGATCGAAACTGGTGCGCAGTTTATGTTCGTCAAACGTCTCACGGCGCCCGTCGCTCTTGACGACCAGCGGCAGTTTCAATTCGGGACTCTCGAATGTATTGAAGCGCTCCGAACACTGCGGACATTCGCGCCGCCGCCGTACCATGCTGCCATCGTCCGTCAGTCGCGAGTCGATCACGCGGGTGTCTTCGTGCTGGCAGAACGGGCAATGCATCAGGGGGCGGGGATTGGAGATTCGAGATTGGGGATTGGGGAACGCAAAAATCCAGCCGCGAAGCGAAATGCGCCTCCCAAACCCCTCATCCCGAATCCCAAATCGTCAGCCATATACCGGATACTTCCGGCACTGCGCGGTCACTTTTTCGCGGGCTGCCGCGATCACGCTTGCGTCACCCGGCGCATCGAGCACGTCGCAAATCCAGCCGGTCAGCGCGATGCAATCGTTCTCGCCATAGCCACGCGTGGTCACCGCTGGCGTGCCGATGCGCAGACCGGAAGTGACGAATGGCGAGCGCGGATCGTTCGGCACTGCATTCTTGTTGACCGTGATGTGCGCGTCGCCGAGCGCGGCCTCGGCATCCTTGCCGGTCACATCGCGGCCAATCATGTCGAGCAGAAAAAGATGATTCTCGGTGCCGCCAGAGACGACCTTGTAGCCGCGCGCGATGAACGCCGCAGCCATCGCCTTCGCGTTCTTCACCACCTGCTGCTGATAGGTCTTGAACTCCGGCTGCAGCGCTTCGAGAAATGCGACCGCCTTGGCCGCGATGACATGCATCAGTGGACCGCCCTGGATGCCAGGAAACACGATCGATTGCAGCTTCTTCTCGATTTCCTCGCCGGCGCCCCTGGCGACCACGATGCCGCCGCGCGGACCGCGCAGCGTCTTGTGCGTCGTTGAGGTCACCACATGCGCATGCGGCAGTGGAGACGGATACACACCGGCAGCGACCAGTCCGGCAACGTGCGCCATGTCGACAAAGAATATCGCACCGACTTTGTCGGCGATCGCGCGCATGCGTGCCCAGTCGACCACCTGCGAGTACGCGGAGAATCCGCCGATCAGCATCTTCGGTTTGTGCTCGACAGCAAGGTGTTCAACTTCGTCGTAGTCGATCAATCCGTTGTCCGGCTGGATTCCGTATTGCACCGCATTGAACAACTTGCCCGAGATATTGACCTTGGCACCATGAGTCAAATGACCGCCGTGGGCGAGGCTCATGCCGAGGATTGTGTCGCCAGGCTTGAGCAGGGCAAGGTATACAGCCTGATTGGCCTGCGAGCCGGAGTGCGGCTGCACGTTGGCATAGTCGGCATCGAAGAGCTTTTTCACGCGTTCGATCGCAAGCCGCTCGGCCACATCGACAAACTCGCAGCCACCGTAGTAGCGTTTTCCTGGATATCCCTCGGCGTACTTGTTGGTCATCAGCGAACCCTGCGCTTCAAGCACGCGCGGGCTCGCGTAGTTCTCAGACGCGATCAATTCGACATGATCCTCCTGTCGCTGTGCCTCGGCGGCGAGCGCGGCGGCAAGCTCCGGGTCGAATCCGGCGATACGCAAATCCTTGGCAAACATGGGTTCGGGCCTGTGTGGAAATCAGCCTGCAATGGTACCGCGTTGGCCGTTTCGCCCCAACTTCATGGCCAGCACGGCGGCGATCGGCGATAATTCACGCCTGCCAGCAACTAGACGACAGGCACGGACCCACCGTGATCGCTTGTCGCGCCCTCTTTCGGAGTCTTCAATGCAATACATCTACACGATGATCGGCGTGAGCAAGGTCGTCCCGCCAAAACGCCAGATCATCAAGGATATTTCACTATCGTTCTTCCCCGGCGCCAAGATCGGTCTGCTTGGCTTGAATGGTGCCGGCAAGTCGACCGTGCTGCGCATCATGGCCGGTACCGACACCGATTTTATTGGTGAGGCGCGTCCGGCACCTGGCATCAAGATTGGATTTCTCGAACAGGAGCCGAAACTCGACCCCGAGAAAACCGTGCGCGAAGTCGTCGAGGAAGGCGTCTCGGAAATCATCCACGCCCAGCAACGCCTTGATGAAGTGTATGCAGCCTATGCCGAGGAAGGCGCAGATTTCGACAAGCTTGCGGCCGAGCAGCAGCGTCTCGAAAGCCTGCTCGCGGTGACCGACGCGCACGCGTTGGAACGCCAGCTCGAAGTCGCCGCTGATGCGCTGCGAATTCCGCCATGGGACGCGAACGTCGGCAAACTCTCGGGTGGCGAGAAGCGCCGCGTTGCACTGTGCCGATTGCTGCTGTCGAAGCCCGACATGTTGCTGCTTGATGAACCGACCAATCACCTCGATGCCGAGTCTGTCGAATGGCTCGAGCATTTTCTCGCGGAATTCCCCGGCACCGTCGTCGCGGTCACCCATGATCGTTATTTTCTCGACAATGCTGCCGAGTGGATTCTCGAACTCGATCGTGGTCGCGGCATTCCGTGGAAGGGCAACTACTCGTCGTGGCTGGAACAGAAAGACGAGCGCCTCAAGCAAGAGGAATCGACCGAAAAGGCGCGCCAGAAGGCGATCCAGCGCGAACTCGAATGGGCCCGCAGCAACGCCAAAGGCGGTCGCAGCAAGGGCAAGGCGCGCTTGGCTCGCATCGAAGAATTGCAGTCGGTCGACTACCAGCGGCGCAACGAGACCAACGAGATTTTCATTCCACCGGGCGAGCGCCTCGGCGCTTCGGTGATCGAGTTCAAGGGTGTGAGCAAGTCGTTCGGCGATCGCATGTTGATCGACAATCTGAGCTTCTCTGCACCACCGGGCGCGATCATCGGCATCATCGGCCCCAACGGTGCCGGTAAATCGACCTTGTTCAAGATGATTACGGGTCAGGAAAAACCCGACAGAGGTGAAATCGCCAAGGGACAAACCGTGCAGATCGCGTACGTCGACCAGAGTCGCGAGAAGCTCGAAGGCGATCACAATGTATTTCAGGAAGTATCAGGCGGTGCCGATATTCTGATCATCAACGGCATCGAGATTCAGTCGCGTGCCTATATCGGTCGCTTCAATTTTCGCGGGCCGGATCAGCAAAAACTCGTTGGCACGTTATCGGGCGGTGAGCGTGGTCGTTTGCATCTGGCAAAGACGCTATTGCAAGGCGGCAATGTGCTGCTGCTGGATGAGCCGTCCAACGACCTCGATATCGAAACACTGCGCGCGCTCGAGGATGCACTGCTCGAATTTCCTGGAAACGTGTTTGTTATCTCGCATGACCGCTGGTTTCTCGATCGCATCGCGACGCATATCCTTGCGTTCGAGGGTGATTCGCACGTCGAGTTTTTCCCCGGCAACTATCGCGAATACGAAGAGGACAAGAAGCGCCGTCTGGGTGACGAGGCCGCGCAACCGCATCGGATTCGCTACAAGAAGTTGGTTTGACGATCGGAAAATCGGAATGTCGTTCACTAACAAACTGCAATCTGCCTGGGAGAAAAACGACTCGCTGGTTTGCGTCGGGCTTGATCCCGAACCGGTGCGATTTCCCGCGCATTTGCGTGACGACGCCGATGCAATCTTTGTTTTCTGCCGCGATATCGTCGATGCCACCGCCGATCTGGTCTGTTGCTTCAAACCGCAGATTGCCCACTTCTCTGCGCGCTCTGCCGAGGGTGCGCTGCAACGGTTGATCGCGCACATCCACGCGAAGCATGCCGATGTACCGGTGATCCTTGACGCCAAGCGCGGCGATATCGGCTCGACCGCTAACTTCTACGCGAGCGAAGCATTCGATCGCTACGGCGCGGATGCGGTGACCCTGAGTCCCTATCTCGGGCGCGATTCGGTGCAGCCTTTTCTCGATCGCGCCGACAAGGGTGTCGTTTTGCTGTGTCGCACGTCCAATCCGGGTGCGCGCGATTTTCAGGATCTCGATGTTGCTGGTCGACCGCTTTATCAGCGCGTGGCGGCGACGATTTCCGGCGCCTGGAACAGCAACGGCAATTGCCTGCTCGTCTGCGGCGCGACGTATCCGCAGGAACTTGCCGAGGTCCGCGCAATCGTCGGCGACATGCCGCTTTTGGTACCGGGCATCGGCGCGCAAGGCGGCGATGTCGCAGCAGTAGTCCGCAATGGACGGACGGAAGACGGAGCAGGTCTGCTGATCAGTTCGTCGCGGGCAATTCTCTACGCCAGTAACGGCACCGACTTTGCCGATGCCGCGCGCCACGCCGCGCAGTCATTGCGCGACGAGATCAATCGTCACCGCTGAGGGTTGCCCGGGCGTCCCATCAATCCTCGCGGATATCCACGCCCGGAAACAACAAGTCTGTAAAGCCAAACCGGGTGAAATCGGTGATCCGCATCGGGTAGAGAATCCCGTTGAGATGATCACACTCGTGTTGCACCACGCGCGCATGGAACCCGCTCGCCTCGCGCTCAATCGGCTTCCCACTCTGATCGAATCCACAGTAACGGATCCGTGCGTGACGGGGCACCAAACCGCGCATTCCAGGCACCGACAGACATCCTTCCCACCCGTCTTCGCGTTCGTCGCCGAGCGGCGTGATGTCTGGATTCAGCAGGATCGTTTGCGGTACTTCCGGTGCGTCGAGATAGCGCTCGCTGCGCTCGAATCCGAAGATCACCAGTTGCAGATCGATGCCGATTTGCGGTGCCGCGAGGCCGACGCCCCCAGCCGCCTGCATCGTCTCGAACATGTCGTCGATCAGGGTTTCTAGTTCAGGCGTATCGAAGTGCTCAACAGGCCGGGCAACTCGCAGTAGGCGCGGGTCGCCCATGCGCAGAATCTCATGAATCATCGTGGCGATCTCGCCTGTGCAGCGCTGCGCCGAACGGAAGTGGCTGTACGCCACCACAAGCCGGGCAGCTTCAGTAGATAGTGGATCCATATTCCGACGAACACAATCGCCGCCAGTAGCGCGTTCGATGCAGCCGCGTCGAATTTGCGGAAATATCGCCACATGCTTTGGTGCTTGCTGCGCGCAACCTCGATCAACCGATGTGCGCTGGAACTGCCTTGTGCATGGCGAACCCGGATTGCGTTGACGAGCAGCACCTGGTTTCCTCCATCGCGCACGCGTCGGCACAAATCCAGGTCTTCGCAGTGCAGGAAGTAACCTTCATCGAAGCCGCCGATGCGATCGAACACGAGGCGCGGCATCCACATGCACGCGCCCGAAACAGCATCAACGTTTTCCAGCAACTCCGGATCACGAGTCGGAGCACCTGAGGGGATTTCCACGCCTGCCAACGCTGGCCAGAATGGTTCAAATCGCGCGAGTCCGGTCAAACTCATCAGTGCGCGCCGCAACGATGGATCGCGACGGCGAATCGCGGCAGCGGGTTCTCCATCTTCTTCGCAAATACAGACACCAAGCAATCCGGCCTCCGCATGCGATTCACCGACGCGACGCAAGCGCACGATCGTGTCAGATTCGATCAGGCAATCGGGATTCAGGAACAGCAAGGCATCACCGGCCGCCAACGCTGCGCCCTGATTACATGCGGACCCGAAACCGACATTGCGCGAATTGAGCTGCACATGCAATCGCGATTCCCCTGCATGACTGGATCTGACAGCCTGCGGCTGACCATCCGAAGATGCATTGTCGATGACGATGATTTCAACGCGGCCACTGGATGCGAGAACGCGGGCAACGCATTCACGCAGCAGCGGGCCGCTATCCGCAGCGACGATGACAATGCTGGTCAATCCGGACTCGATGCCCATCGCCGACGCAGAGCCTTCCTGATCGCTCATACGTCGCTCATGCGTCGCTTACAGGCCACTCAGCAAACGGGCGCCTTGTTCGCGAGCGTGATTCCACAGCACCGGCCAAACCTCGTAACCGGTTGCCAATTGCTCCAGCTCGTCGCGCAACGTATCGGCTGCGGCAGTTGCGCCGATGCCCTCAGGCCAATCACCAAGTCGCGGTGGCGCGTCACTGATAAGACCGCGTCCGTTCGCCTCGATGATCGAGCGGACATCTGCCTGCCAGTAGATTGGCGCGTCGCTGGCCGCTTCAAACTGCTGCTGCAGGCGTTCAATCAGGTCGGAGCGGACGAAACTCAGGTACTCGTGCAACTGGCGCGTTCGCGCGTTCTGGCTTGCGCCAGCAGCATCGCGCAGGTGTGCCGCCAGCAGGCCCAATCGCT